>JANLQE010000251.1:0-9416 GCA_031367625.1 Bacteroidota bacterium | reverse complement strand
TTATTTTTTTAAATAAGCGGGAATGAATCAGGAAATTTTTACAAAATCTTTCTTGTACCCGGCACTTCCATAATTAAATTTTCTCCATAAGCGGCGGCAGGGGTTTGGTAGCCGGCTTTAAAATTTCCTTCCAGTATTTTTTTTGCAATCAACAGGCTGCTATGGGCTGTCAACGTATATCCATCGTAACAACTGATAGCGGTATTCATTGTTTGGCCTGCTGCATTGGTTACTTCTCCCCACACAAAACTTTTACTATTTTTTCTTTGTTCATCGCTGGGGCCCGGAGGCTTTGCATTAATTTTATTTTTGATAATATTGCGGACAAAATTGGTACGTAACAACCAGTTAAAAGCCCATTGCCACTTTAACAGCCGGTATAGTTTTGGTGCAATGCCTGTATAGGTTTCTATGTTTGCAATGCCGGTACTAAAATACGCAGTAGAAATATCTCCCCACGGAATAGACATTACAAATAATTTAGCTTCGCCGAAAGCAACCCACATGCCTTTTTGGCCTAATGGCTTGCGAACAATTTTCCCATTTTCCCTTGCTGCACTGCCTTCTCCAATTTTATCGGCAATTGTTATGGCAGTGCCGTGCGATAATCCGCCACCAACAGAGGCAAAAGCTAATTTTAAGTGGGTCGCATCCGGCAGTTTATTTTTTAAATGAAGTGCAATACAATCAGTTGGCACCACATCAAAACCCACGCCCGGCATTATCATTATATTTTTTTCTTTTGCAGCAGTATCATATTTTTTCCCCATTTCAAATACCGAAATGTCTCCGTTAATATCCAGGTAATGAACACCAGTTTGCAAACACGCCGTAATCATTTGTTTGGCAGTATATGCAAAAGGCCCTGCGCAATGCAGCACCAGTTTTACTTCTGCTAAAACATTTTTCAATGCTTCAGTATCATCAAGATCAATGATCCGGTAAGGGAGTTGCAACTCATTTGCCATCGGCATTATGGAAGATTCTGCTCTGCCGGCAAGTATGGGTTCAAGATTATAGCTTGCTGCCAATTTTGCAATAAGCCGGCCGGTATAGCCATTGGCACCGTAGAGGAGAAATTTGCTTTTCATGCTGCATACAATTTTATGTTGAGATAGAAAAGCGATTCACATGGAGATATATTGACACTAAAATTCATACCTCAATTTTTTGGCCTGTTATTATACTTAATTTTTACTATCAAAATAAGGAACATCATCCTGCGATTCTTTTTCTTTTTGCTGCCAGTAAGCAAGTGTAACTATATGCCCGTCCGGGGTTTTTAATGATCTCCCGAATATTGCATTAGTTGGATTGAATGTTACATCTGTAACACCAACAGTAAAAGTTTCCGGCTCAGGTGGTAGCTGCGGAGTTGCTGCAGGAATGCTTATTGCTGCTTCATCAGAAGGCTCCGAAAGAGCGACTGGAGCTGCTGTTGCAGGAACTGCTTTTGGCGGTGGACTTGCAACAACCACAACAGTATAATGATTATGTACTAAAATTTGTTTCAAAAAATCGACTCTTGCTTTTACAGCATTCTTTTCTACTATGGCACATTTAATTCCATCGAGATCTTCAAATTCATGATTTTTATTTATAGGCATCAGAAGAGTTTAGCGTTTAGGTTTTATTGAAGACACCACTTACAACCCAAAACTTAATGAATAAATATAATTATAAACCGCCGGTATAAATCCAATAACAACAATACCTGCAACACAGATCAACAGGGCAATTTTTGGTAAAGGGCTGATGGATAATTTTTCAATCGGTTGTTCATTTTCATCCATGAACATTGCTTTTACTACTTTAAGATAATAATACAATGCGATGACCATATTTAATGCAGCAATGAAGATGAGCAACCAATTTCCATGTCCAGCACCTGCCATTATTAAAAAGAATTTACCAAAAAAACCTGCCGTAGGAGGAATGCCTGCCAATGAAAATAATGAAATGGTGAGCACCCATGCTAAGAACGGATTTGTTTTATAAAATCCTTTATAATCATCCATATTCTCTTTGCCTGTTACAGCACTTACAAAAGCGATAACCCCAAATGCCCCGAGGTTTGAGAAAATATAAATGAGTAAAAAATAAATTACAGAAGCAGAACCCATCTGGCTGCTGCCCGAAATACCAACAAGAATGAAACCCATTTGTGTAATGGAAGAAAATGCAAGAAACCGTTTCAAATTATTTTGCCGGATGGCAAATAAATTTCCAGTAAACATGGTAAGCACACTTAACAGAAAAAGCATTTTGTACCATTCACCTGCAATGGGTTTAAAAACGGTATATAGCACGGATACAAAAACAAAAAGAAATGCTGCTTTTGAAATAACAGATAAATAAGAAGTAACAGCTACAGGAGAACCCTCGTAAACATCCGCAGTCCATAAATGAAAAGGAACAACAGAAATTTTAAAAGCAAATCCGGCAAGTAATAAAATGAAAGCAAACAATTGCAATGGGCTTCCGTTAAGATGTTGGGAGATTTCTGAAAAATTCAATGTGCCTGTAGTTCCGTAAACGAGAGAGATACCAAACAATAATAATCCGGAAGAGAAAGCGGATGAAATAATAAATTTCATTGCAGCTTCAGATGATTGGCGTTTTTCTAAATCAAAATTGCAAAGGGCTGCAAGCGGTATGGTTGATAATTCCAGGCCCAGATAAAACATTAAGAGGTTGCCACCGGAAATCATAAAAAATAATCCCAATAAAGTGGACAGGAGCAACATGTAAAACTCTAAAACATGCTTATGATTTTTAAGCCATGAATAAGCCTGTGCGGAAATGATGAGTGTGCCAAGATTGAGCATATTTTTTTGTAACTCCATCAATTTATTTGTACGAAACATATCGCTGAATAAAGAACCATCGGCATTCATAAAAAATCCGGCAACAAAATTTGTGAGTAACAAAATATTCACAATATTCAATACCGTTTTATTTCCCCATTTTCCGCCATCGGTGGGACTGCCTACTTTTATAAAAAGTAAAATGAAGATGATAACTGCAACCAGCAATTCAAATTTCATTAATATAAAAAAATGCTGAACCATATTAATTGTCTAAAGTTGGTTTAATAGATTTGCTTTATTCATCATCCTTCCTGTTAAAACCAATCATCTTTCGTTTGGGCTGTAATGGATTTAATAATTGTTTTAATGCTTCAAATATCAACGTAATATCTTTTCTGTTTTCTTTTACATCTGTTTGAATATTAACCTGAATGGATGTATCACTATTTAATACACTGGCTAACATTACAGCTCCGTGTTCTGTAAATGCGTTTGGTAAATTTGGAGAAAATTTGAGTGTTTTGAGGTGGTCGCAATTTGCGACCACCTCTGCTTTTTCTTCTTCATCCAATTGAAACATAAAGTCGTCAGGGAAACGCTTTTGATTTCGTTTAACCTGCTCATTTAATCTTTTGGTTGATACGCCGTAAAGCTCCGCCAAATCTCTGTCAATCATAATTTTTTTGCCACGAATTACGAGGATTTTACCATAATCATTTCATCTGGTAAAATTCCTTTTGTAATTGATTTAGCCATATACAATCTTCTTTAAGCTGGTCGCAAATTGCGACCACATGTAAAAAATCAGGGACTACATAATTTTCATTCTATTTAAATTGTTTATAATTTGGTGCAACGCAACAAAAGCTTCATGCTTATTCAAAAGCCAGGTTAATAATTATTTCACTACATCACTCAAGATTTTTTTTATAATAATTTCTGTTCCCGGTGTTATCAGTTTGTTCAACCAGAATGGTGCAATACCAATGGCCACAATACCTGTCAATAAAATTACCGCAGCAAATTTTTCATTCCATTTTGCATCTTCCCTTCTCCATTCATGGAGAGGGGCAAGGGGTGAGGCCGGCCCCATGATTGCCTGCCCTACTGCTCTTAAAATATATACTGCCGTTACCACAATAGAAGCACAGGACAAAATTGTTGCTACCCGATATAAAGTATCTGCGTTTTGCCAGGATCCCATGAACACAGTTACTTCGGCAACAAAGCCGCTTAATCCCGGCAATCCCAATGAACATAAACCGGCAAGCACAAATACGGTAGAAATGAATGGCATTATTTTGAGCAAGCCACCAAGTTGCGCCGTAATTCTTGTATGGGTGCGTTCGTAAATCATGCCGATGGCAGCGAAGAAAAGAGACGTCATTAATCCGTGCGAAACCATTTGCATCACGGCACCATTGATTGATGTTTGAGTAAGCATACCAATACCAAGCAATACAAATCCGCAATGACTAACGGATGAATATGCATTAATGTATTTCAGATCCGTCTGCATCATGGTAGCGAAGGCGCCATAAATAATGGCGATAGTTGCCAGCACAATTATGACCGGTGCATAAGCATGTGCTGCCGCAGGCATTAAAAAAGTTGCTACCCGTAAACATCCATACCCACCAAGTTTCATAGAGATGCCGGCAAGAAACATGGATGCTGCTGTGGGTGCCGATGAGTGCCCATCAGGCACCCAGGTATGAAACGGAAACAAGGCTCCAAAAATTCCAAAGCCAACAAATGCAAACGGGAAAAATAATTTTTGCACTTCAACAGGAATGTGCATTTGTGCGATCTGTAACAAATCAAACGTATGCGTGCCGTTGCCAGTATCTGTGTTAAAATACAATCCCAGCAATCCTACAAAAACCAATGCAGAGCCAGCCATCAGCATTAAGGCAAGTTTCATTGCACTGTATTCTTTTTTGCCGCTGCCCCAGATACCAATTAATAAAAATTTGGGTATTACCGCAATTTCAAGGAAGAAAAAAAGTGTGAAAAGATCGAGTGAGATAAAGAATCCATAAGCGCCAAGGCTTAATAAAATGAGTAACAAAAAAAACTCCCTGCCTGACTGCGTCACGCAGGCAGGCTTATTCATTTTCTCCTGCTTCCATGAAACCAATACACCGGCCAGCACAACAAAAGAAGTAAGCAGAATCATTGCTATAGAAATTCCATCAACTCCAACATGATAATTAATATTGAGTGCTGCAAACCATGTGTGGCTGTACTCGAATAACATTTGGGTGCTGTTACCTGTTGCACGTTCGTGCCAATAAACAAATAATAAAAAAAAGCTGATCAATAGTTGTATGATTGCACCTGCCAATGCAACACTGCGAACCTGCTTTAACCCTTTACAAAATAAAATGGCAATGCCCGTTAGTAAGGGAATTAATATGAGTAAAGACAAGTTCATTTATAATATTTATTTTTAAACTTTTTACTTCCAAAAGTAAATAAACAACACCGCCAGTCCTGCTATCCCTGCAAAAAAATACAAAGCATAGTTTTGCACTTTGCCCGATTGCAAACCTTTGATCAATGCAGAAAATTTTGCTGTGATTGCTGCCAGCAGATTCATAAAACCATCCACAATATTTTTGTCAATCCAGGCAGCAGGTTTGCCCACAAGATTGAAAATAATTTTTTTGGTGATGAAGAGATATATTTCATCTATATAAAATTTCTTATAAGCTGAACGGTATATTCCTCCTAATGAAGTTGCCATTCTATCCGGCAGATTATTTTGTTTGCGATATGATCTTGCGGCAAATAAAATGGCAGCAATAGAAAGTATTACCGGTACCGCAGAGAAAGCAATATCAAGATGAGTTTTTAATGGAACACCATCCGCTGTAACTAATTCAGAGAGCGGCACAAAGCCAGCAAATGCAGTGCAGGCAGCTAATACAAGCAAAGGTAATTTCATAGACAAAGTTCCTTCTCCATGATGAATTTGTACCTGAGGTTCTTTATGATGAAAAATAGAAAAGTACAAACGGAACATATAAAATGCGGTGAGCATAGAAGTAAATACTCCAACTGCATAAATAAATTTATTTGAGTTGTAAGCAGCAAGTAAAATTTCTTCTTTGCTAAAAAATCCTGCAAAAGGAGGAATGCCTGCAATAGCGAGGCATGCAATTAAAAATGCAATATGTGTTAGCGGCATTAGCTTTCTTAATCCACCCATATCTTTCATTTCGTTACTATGCACCACATGAATTACTGCACCTGCACATAAGAATAATAATGATTTAAAAAACGCATGTGTGAACAGATGAAACATGGAAGCCATATAACCAAGCCCCTGTCCGACTGACAGGCGGGCATGCTCGCCGCCCTGCCCCGATACACCTAATGCAAACATCATGTAACCGATCTGCGACATGGTAGAATAGGCAAGCACCCGTTTGATATCCGTTTGTGTACAGGCAATTACCGCTGCAAGCAAAGCAGAGAAGGCGCCTGTGTAAGCAACAATATTTAAAGCAACAACATCATAAGAATAAAGTGGAAATAATCTTGCTACAAGATATACACCGGCTACTACCATTGTTGCAGCATGTATCAGTGCAGATACAGGCGTGGGGCCTTCCATAGCATCAGGCAACCAGATGTGTAATGGAAACATGGCAGACTTTCCTGCGCCACCAATAAACACTAAGGTTAATCCCCAGGTAAGCATGGACACACCAAGAAAAGAACTGCTGGTAATGCTGATTGATTGTGGTGACTGTGCTGTTGTAAGTGTTGTAATGAGTGTATGAAAATCTAAAGTTTCAGCATGAAATGCCAGGATAAGAATGCCAATTAAAAAACCAAGATCAGCAAAACGTGTTACAATAAAAGCTTTTTTGGAAGCGGCAACTGCTGAGGGTTTATCAAAATAAAATCCTATTAATAAATAAGAGGAAATACCAACCAGTTCCCAAAAAATATATATCTGAAAAATATTTGTAGAAACTACCAGGCCAAGCATAGAGAAAGTAAACAAAGAAAGAAAAGCATAGTAAGTAGAAAATCTTTCTTCCCCTTTCATGTAACCCAGACTGAATATATGCACCATCAATGAAATAAAACTTACTACTACCAGCATCATCACTGAGATTGGATCCAGAACAATGCCCATATCAATAGAAACACCCGGAGAGAACTGTAGCCAGTGATATTGCAAAGGAATAACAGATTGATAAACACCATTCACTTTGCCGTCAACAAAAAAATAATGATAAGCAGTTAGTAGAGAAAGAACAGTAATGGTAAGCAAAACAATTGTTCCGGTAATACCTGATGAATGCTTTAAATATTTTCTGCCAAACAAACCCAGCAGCACAAAACTTGCTAATGGCAGTAAAGGTATCAAAGCAATAAAGGAAGAATAGTTCATAAGAATTCTTAATCTTAATTTGATATTATCATTTTTATTTTGGCAACCTTATTTTTGACCATTGACTATTGACCATTCCCAAACCAGCTTACCATTTCATCTCTCCTGAATCTTCCACATCAATTGAATAATGGCTCCTGTAAAAATTAATTATTATCGCAATAGCAACAGCAGCTTCTGCTGCAGCAATGGTAATAATAAAAATGGTAAAGAATATTCCATTCAATTGACCGGGATATAAATATTTATTAAATGCCACAAAATTAATGTTCACACTGTTAAGCATGAGCTCTATTGACATCAGCATGGTAATCATGTTTCTCCTGGTAAACAAACCGTACATTCCAATAAAAAACAGCGCCGTACTGACAAATAAAATATGCGTTAAAGGGATATCATTCATTTTATTAAAATTATTTTCTATTACCCATTTATAATTTCTGCTGTTTCTTCTTTTATATGCGGGGGCTTCTTTTCTCTTCCTGCTTTGTCATTTGATGAAGGGTTCTTCATCGCAATTACAATGCAGGCAATCATTGCAGCAAGTAATAAAATACTCGCCACTTCAAAAGGCAATATATAACCGTGTTCAGTTGTACTCAATAATTGAATTCCGATATTGCTCACATTTACATTCAATGGTTGATTGCCTGCAGGCAGAAAATTATTTTTGAATATTAATGTATAGGTAAGAATAAATCCCAGCAATGCAACGAGGGCAGAAAAGATTATTTTACTCCGCACAGGCTTTGCCATTTCGCTACCCGTCTGTTGTGTAAGAAAAATGGAAAAGATAATGAGTACTACAATGCCACCGACATATACTATTATTTGCACTGCAGCTATAAAATCCAACTGCATCCAGAAAAATAATCCGGCAATACCTATCAGTGAAAACAATAACCAGATGGCGGAACGAAAAATTTTTCCTGAGGTAACAGCAAGCAAACCCGTACTTAAAATAAAAGCAGAGATGATATAAAATATTACCTGTGATGCAGTCAATTTATTGTAATTTTCTTTATTTTTTTTTAACTATCAACTACTCTACCCCGTCCCTTATTTTTGATCCGGGTTTATTTAATTTCTTGGTAAGAAGGCTCCTGTCAAACACACTATGCTCAAAGGTTTGCGCCATTTTAATGGCATCTGTCGGGCAGGCGACAATACATAAATTACACATGGTGCACAACTCCAGGTGATATACAAATGTATCCAATGCTTTTTTCTTTTTGCCCTCCGGCGATATTTCAAATTTTGTAACAATTTTTATCGTGGCATTGGGGCAGGCCAACTCACATGCCGTACAGCCTGTGCAGGCATGTTCATTATTTTCATCATGCAGCATTATCACTTCGCCACGGAAACGTTCCGGTAATATTTGTTTTGTATCCGGGTATTGCTGGGTGATGATTTCTTTATGATGGGTAAAATAATATCCCGTCCGCCTCATGCCGGTGAGCAGCGATTTTACAGCGCCGTAAATGTCTTTTATATAGTTTTTTAAAAACAAGGTTTATATAATTTATATTTTATATTTTACCACATAGGCACATAGAAACATAGGAACACATAGTTTTTTTGATCTAATGTCTATGTGGTTGGATATCGCTATTTTACCACATAGGCACATAGAAACATAGGAACACATAGTTTTTTTGATCTAATATTTATGTGGTTTTATCTCAATTTTATCACATAGAAACATAGGTACACATAGTTATGTTTTTGGCAATGCTGCATAATATTCATTTACTAATGTCCTTTGTCCTTCTTTCATAATATTTGTACAATTAAAATTTATTAAAATACCCTTTGGTTTTTGCAATAATTTCATATAAGTAAGCACCTGTGCTGAGTGTACGGGAAGCAACCCTTCCATAGCTTTTAGTTCTACCAGAATTAAATCTTCTACCAATACATCGAGTCTTAAATCAGCTTCCATTAATAATCCCTTGTACAATACAGGCACCCACTGTTGGGTTTTAAATTCAAGATTCTGCAACGACAATTCCCGGACAAAACATTTTTCATAAATACTTTCAAGCAATCCTGGTCCTAATTGTTTATGTACTTCTATTGCGCAGCCAATTATTTTATATGTTAATTCATCCAGATATTTTTGGGTAATCATTTTTGTTACATTTCTCTTTTATCAAACATACTATTAATATGTGTACCTATGTATCTATGTG
>JANLQE010000235.1:0-2000 GCA_031367625.1 Bacteroidota bacterium | reverse complement strand
CATTTTAGAAAGAGAAATAAAACTGCCGGGCATTGGTACGGCTGCAGGTTTTGGTGGCGAAAAAGAAGATACAGAATTATTTTATACATACACTTCTTTCAATACGCCAAATACAATCTACCACTACAATATCAGTAACGGCGAAAGTAAATTATTTAGAAAAACAGAAGTGAAAATAAATGCAGATGACTATGTAACTGTGCAATCATTTTTTACCAGCAAAGACAGTGCAAAAGTGCCCATGTTTATTACTTACAAAAAAGGGATAAAGCTGGATGGCAACAACCCCACTTTAATTTATGGGTACGGAGGATTTAATATTCCACTTACGCCGGCCTTCAGTATTTCCAATGCATTTTTTTTAGAACAGGGTGGTGTGTATGTTGTTGTAAATTTAAGAGGTGGCAATGAGTATGGCGAAGAATGGCACAAAGCCGGTATGCTGCAACACAAACAAAATGTTTTTAATGATATTTTTGGTGCCGTTAATTTTTTAATCGAAAAAAAATATACCAATACCTCAAAGATAGCTTTGCAGGGCGGCAGCAATGGCGGCTTGCTGGTAGGCGCATGTATTACGCAGCATCCTGAAATGTTTAAAGTAGCCATTCCGCAGGTAGGCGTAATGGATATGTTGCGCTATCATTTGTTTACCATCGGCTGGGCCTGGGCGGTAGAGTATGGCAGAAGCGATAAGAAAATGGATTTTGAAAACCTGTACAAATATTCTCCTTTGCATAATATAAAAAAAGGTACACAATATCCTGCAACCCTTGTCACCACTGCCGATCATGATGACAGAGTAGTACCGGCACACAGTTTTAAATTTGCCGCCACTTTGCAGAATGCCAATGCCGGCGCAAACCCGGTGCTGATAAGGATTGATAGCAAAGCAGGCCATGGTGCCGGCAAGCCAACTACCAAACAGATAGATGAAGCATCCGACATCTGGAGTTTTGTGATGTATAATCTGGGGATGGAATTTAAATAAAACAAAATAATTAAAACAAAATAACGGTTAAGCCTTTAGGTCAAACGCATTAAATTTAAGTGATTGATTTAAGCCCACTGGGCGAAAATTAATATGCAACATTATATCTATCTATTCATAAAACCCCGAAGGGGTGATAGATATTTGTAAGCCCTGAAGTTTCTCAAAAAATGTTCTTCCGGAAATAGAACAGTGATTACGCTGATGGTACTGATATAAAACGATTTTATCTGTGCTTATCTGTTGGATCAGTTTAATCCGTGCTTCTATTGATTACATTCTTTCCGGTACATCTATACCCAGCAACTCCATACCGCTTTTTATAACATTGGCCGTCATAACGGACAGTTGTAAACGCAGTTGTTTTTTCTCTCCGGTTTCTGCATTGGCTATAGAATGTTCTGTATAAAATGAACTGAATGTTTTAGCCACCGTAAAAATATAAATGGCAATTACAGAAGGGTTAAGTTCTTCGCAGGCCTGTTTTATTATTGCCGGAAATTTCTCCAGCAAAATAATTAATTCTTTTTCCAATGGTAAAAAACTGCTTCCTGCTGATATTTGATTATTGCCTGTTGACATATCTCCATTAGCTATTGACTTCCTTAAAATAGACTTAATCCTGGCATAATTAAACTGTATAAAGGGCCCGGTAAAGCCATGAAAATCTATACTTTCCTCGGGGTTAAAAACCATTCTTTTTTTGGGATCAACCCTTAGCAAAAAAAACTTTAAAGCACCCAGCCCAATGGTATGAAAGAGTTGTTGCAATTCCTCCTCCGAAAAATCTTTTACTTTACCCAGGGCTGCGGTTTTTTCTGCGGCTTCTTTTTCCATCTCGGCTACAATATCATCTGCATCTACCACCGTGCCTTCCCGGCTTTTCATTTTGCCGGTGGGCAATTCTACCATACCATAACTTAAATGATGAATATCATCTGCATAAGGCACGCCCATTTTTTTGGCTATCAGCTTCAGCACTTTCATGTGATAATTTTGCTCATCGCCA
>JANLQE010000228.1:0-19111 GCA_031367625.1 Bacteroidota bacterium | reverse complement strand
CTTTCATAAAAGAAATTACTTTTTCGCTATCATGCTCTGTAAAATGCGGAAGTTTATACATGCAATAATTTTTTTAAAACTTCTGCAAACAAAAATATTTCTTCAAAAGTATTGTATAATGGTACGGGTGCAATGCGTATAACATTTGGCTCCCGCCAATCGGTCATGATGCCGTTTTTTGTGATACCTTCAAAAAGTTGCTTACCATTTTTGTGCATGGCTATAGAAACCTGGCAGCCCCGGTCAGCAGGGCTTTGTGGCGTAAGTATAGAAAAATATTTATCGCCATCATTTATTTCATTCAGCAATCCAAAAACATAAGCCGCCATTTTCTTTTGCTTTACCATTAAATTTTCAAAACCGGCTTCTTCAAAAATATCAAGTGCTGCTTTGTGTGCTGCCATCAGCATCATTGGCGCTGTACTCAGTTGCCAGGCTTCTGCAGTGGGGTAGGGTGTAAATGTTTTTTCCATTTTAAAACGGTTGCTGCCATCATTTCCCCACCAGCCATTCAGGCGTTGCAGCGTTTTATTATGCAAATGTTTTTCATGTACAAATGCACCGGCTATTGCGCCCGGCCCGCTGTTTAAATATTTATAACTGCACCAACAGGCAAAGTCAGCTTCATGATCATGTAATTGTAATTTAATATTGCCGGCGGCATGGGCCAGATCAAAACCTGCATAAGCATCAGCCTGGTGCGCTGCATCAGTGATGGCTTTAATATCAAAAACCTGCCCGGTATAATAATTTACACCACTAAATAAAACCAGGGCTGTACTGTCTTTATTTTCTTCAATTGTTTTTAGAATATCTTCAGTAGTTATTAATTCCGTACCCGGCAGTGGATGCACTTCTATTATTGCATCAGCCGGATTAAAGCCACGCAGTTTTACCTGGCTTTCAAAAGCATATTGATCTGATGGAAAAGCCTTTGCTTCACAAATTATTTTATAACGTTCAGGCGTGGGATTGTAAAAAGAGATCATCAGTAAATGCAGGTTTACTGTAAGATGATTCATCACCACCAGTTCAGCAGGTAAAGCGCCTACAATATTGCCGAGGGTTTGCATCATGGGTTTATGATATGCTAACCAGGGGTTATCGCCAATAAAAAAACCTTCTACACCATAGCTGGCCCAGTCTTCCATAATGTCCACCACATAATCCTGCGTGGTTTTTGGTTGCAGGCCCAGAGAGTTACCCAGAAAATAGATAGCCTGTTTATTATTCAGATAGGGTATATAAAATTTATCCCTGAATAATTTCAGGCTGTCATTGTTGTCTGATTCTTTTGCGTAACTCAATGAAAATTGATGCGCCATAATTAAGCTGTTGGTTTTATAAAATCCCTGATGTCAAATATCTGTAAAATATACAGGATGAAAATAAAATGTATATGCTGTTAAATATTTGTTAGGGTGCAATAATAATGATGGTTTTACTTTTTTATATTTATAAGTTACATTTTATCATTGATTAAACCATCGCACTATTATACAATTATACATTGGATTTTTTCTTTAACCACTAAAAATGTTATCCGATGTGTGCAACAAAAATTACCTTCTCAGCTTTTTTCTGCATTGCTTTTTTTATTTCTTACGATGGCTTTTGCCAGTTAAAGAGTTTGCCAAAATATGAAATAGGAATAAATGTGGGTGGCTATATTTACCAGGGCGATCTTACCACACACCGGTATGGTTCTGTTGAAACCATTAAACCGGGCCTGGGAATTTCGGGAACCCGTATTATTAACAGGGCTTTTTCTGCCAGGCTTTTATTTAATATTGCAAAGCTTGCAGGCGATGAATCTATTTATAAAAATCCGGATTTCCGGCAGCAACGGAATTTTGCTTTTACTACACCAGTAAAAGAATTAAGCCTTTTGTTGCATTGGAATATTTTGGGAAGTAATTACAATGAAAGAAAATTTGAGCCTTATCTTTTTGCCGGCGCAGGGTTATCTTTTGTAAAAATTAAAAGAGATTACAGCAGGTTGAATACTGCTTTTTTTGGTGAACAATCTGAAGTGATCAGTGGCCTGGCTGCGGATGTAGCTACACGTACACCAAGAACTATACCTGTGATTCCGGCAGGTGCAGGAGTGAGGTACAATGTTTCTGACAGGATAGCTGTAAATGCAGAATCAGCTTACCGCTTTATGCATACTGATTACCTGGATGGATTTAGCAAGGCAGCAAATCCAAAACTGACAGATCATTATTACAGCATCAGTATTGGGGCTGCATACAAATTTGGAAGGAAAGATAAATACGCCTGCCCTACGCCGGTAAATTAATTACTCAGTAAATAAATTTGGATAATCTGTAATAATGCCATCCACGCCCATAGCCTTTAGCCGTAGAATTTCTTTTTTATCATCAACCGTCCAGGGAATGATTCTGATCTTTTTTTCGTGACAGGAAGCAATAAGATTGGGTGTTACCAAACCCTGCTCCGGGCTGTAGATGCTGGGTATAAAACCAAGGTCTTTTATTTGTTTTCTAAAACTGTTGCGGTCGGTAAGTTCTATAAGTAATGCTGTTTTTACAGCCGGGTATTTTTTATGCAGGTATTGCAGGGTGCGCATATCAAATGACTGGATGATAACCCTGTCTTCAATCTTTTTTTCTTTTATAACTTTCATCAGCATATCAACAAATGCCACTGGTGCCGGATGAAAAATATTATCTGTAGCGGGCTGGGTTTTTGTTTCAATATTATAATAAATTTTTGCAACTTTCTTTTCGGAAATATAATTTTCAACCGAATCAATCAGATTTGCCAAGCTGGGTTTATGCACAGCCATTTTTTGTTGTTGCAGAAACCTGGGGTGAGGTTTTAAGCCAACATCATAGCGTTGCATTTCGGCAAAACTCATTTTATAAATGTTATAATTTTTTTCATCTTTTTCATCAATCAGTTTGCCATCCGGCTTTGTAGTAATTTCATGATTAAAAAAAGGCTCGTGGGAAAGGATGGCCACATTATCTGAAGTGAAAACAATATCCATTTCCAAAGTATTTACACCCAGGTCTATGGCTTTAAGCATAGCCGGGATGGTATTCTCCGGCATTAGCCCACGGCAGCCACGGTGGCCTTCTTTATCAAAACCAGGGGGTAGTGAATTAGACATTTTTTTGCTGTTGCTGCATGAAATAATGAAAAGAGAAAATAATAAAAGTAATGCCGGAATATTTTTCATTTGCTAATATACAAAAACTTGCAACGCAGATTTTGGGCTTGAAATTTTTAAAAGATAAACTCGCAGAGAAGCAGAGAAAATTTGAGTTTTCGCAGAGATTAGATAAATATCTCTGCGAAAACTCTTCTACCTCATTTTCTCTGCGGTAAAAAAACCTCACCCCAACCCCTCTCCAAAGGAGAGGGAACTGGAAGAATGCTATTCCAGTATCTGCTGAATTTCTGTTGCGGCCATATTCGCATTGCGCATGGCAATACCACGGGCAGCATTACCCGCAAATTCGGCAAATGCTTTTTTGGTAATCTCATCATCACTTAACATTAATGGTATGCCAATATCGCCGCCTTCTCTTATACTTTGCACAAGCGGTATCTGGCCCAGAAACGGAATATCAAATTCATCTGCCAGGTTTTTGCCTCCGTCTTTGCCAAAAATATAATATTTATTACCGGGCAATTCTGCCGGTATAAAATAACTCATATTTTCTACAAGCCCTATTACCGGTACTTTCAACTGTGCCTGGCCAAACATGGCCACGCCTTTTTTTGCATCTGCAATGGCTACAACCTGCGGCGTAGTCACTACTATCACACCCGTTACGGGTACAGTTTGCACAATGGTTAAATGAATATCGCCGGTGCCTGGTGGCATGTCAATTATTAAATAATCCAGTTCTCCCCAATCTACTTCTGTTACAAACTGGCGGATGGCGCTGCTCACCATCGGGCCACGCCAAACTACGGCCTGCTTTTCATCTACCAGCAAACCAATGCTCATTATTTTAATACCAAATTTTTTTATAGGCACTATCAAACCCTTTGCACCATTGTCTTTCATCAATGGCCTTTCGCCACGTATGCCAAACATAATATGCTGGCTGGGCCCGTAAATATCAGCATCCATAAGGCCTACTTTTGCGCCGCCTTCGCTTAACGCTAATGCAAAGTTTGCCGCCACGGTACTTTTACCCACGCCACCTTTTCCACTTACAATAGCAATAATATTTTTTACGCCGCTCAGTACCGTTTTTGCATCGTGCCTGTTGCTGCTTGTATTGCTGGTAAAATTTACGGTAACTTCTGCTTCTTTATTCACCAATATTTTTACTGCATTTATACAGGCATTTTTTATCATTTCTTTTAGCGGGCACGCAGGGGTAGTAAGCACTACCGTAAAGGAAACACGGTTACCGTCAATCACTACATCCTTTACCATATTCAATGTTACCAGGTCTTTCCCCAGGTCTGGTTCCTGCACATTGCCCAGGGCTTTCATTATATCTTGGTCCGTCATCGTTCAATTATTTGTTAAAAAACATTTGTCTGCCGCAAAATTAACTATCTAAGCCCTTACTTTGTTTATCATTTACGAAATGTTGTATTTTTGAAACCGGCAGCATACCATTAATCATCATTGTTGTGTCACTCCCTTGTACCGCATATCATTGGAGCAGCACATTTCAAACCTAACAAAGCATCTTGCGGTTGCGTGAAGCATGAAAAAAATTATACGATACATCCTTATACTTACTGTTATTTTTCCTGTGGCTGCAAAAGCACAGTTTGAAACTTTTAAAGATTCTGTTGTGCAACTTTACGGCGTTGTAATGACGGCAGACAGCCTTAGGGGCATTCCTTCGGTAAGTGTGGTGGTGAAGGGACAAAACCGCGGAACCATCAGTAACGACAGAGGAGTTTTTAGCATTGTAGTTTTAAAAGGCGATCGGGTAGAATTTTCGAGTATAGGATATAAACCCATCACCGTAAATATTCCTAAAGAACTTAAGGGAAACCAACACAGCATTATTCAGTTGATGGTAACAGACACTGTTTTTTTGCCGGCAACTATTATAAAGCCACGTCTTACACGTGAGCAGTTTGAACGTGATTTTATTAATACCAAAACACCGGACGATGATATTACTATTGCCCGCAACAATACCAACTCTGCTACCCGCCGTTTATTGCTGGCCAGTTTGCCTTCCGACGGAAGAGAAGCCAGCAACCAATATTTCCGACAGGCATCACAAAAATTATATTACTCCGGCCAGGTAGCACCGCAAAATATTTTTAATCCCTTTGCATGGAGTGAGTTTATTAAAGCCTGGAAAAGGGGCGATTATAAAAAGAAAAGTTATTAGAAAAGTTTAAAATGTTAATGACTCATTGCCTATTGCCTAATTGCTTATTGCCTATTCACCCCTGCACTAAAACATAATCCCTATTTTTGTTCATGCACATTTTTTTACTTGGCTTTATGGGTAGCGGAAAATCTCATTGGGGAAGGCTTTGGGCTGCAGCGCACAATTTTAATTTTATAGATATTGATGAAGAATTAGAGAAGCAGGAGCAAAAAACAGTTGCAGCAATTTTTGAAACCAGAGGGGAAGATTATTTCAGGCAAAAAGAAACCATCCTGTTGCGTTCGTTAACTGCACAAAGCAACAGCATTGTATCCTGCGGTGGCGGAACTCCCTGTTTTTTTGATAATATGGCCTGGATGAATAAAAATGGGCTTACCATTTTTTTAGAAGCCACAACACAATTCATTCTTAAAAATATTAAAAATGAAAAAGATAAACGGCCACTGATAAAAGATAAGGACGATGCTGAGATATTATTTTTTATTGACCAAAAACTAAAAGAAAGACAGCCGTATTATTCAAAGGCCAAAATAATTTTGCCGGCAGAAGATTTAAATATTGACAGCATAAAAAAAGTTATCAATCTTTCATTATAAAACTATTAATAATTAAACATGCACAAAGGTTTTTTAAAAGCGGCTGCTATCATTGCCGCACTATCTGTAATACTGGGCGCTTTTGCGGCTCATGGATTAAGGGATAAGGTAAGCGACCATGCAATTTCTACTTTTGAAACGGCAGTACGTTACCAGTTTTATCATGCGTTTGCGTTGTTTATTACTGCTATATTGTATAAAGATTTCCGTTTTAAAACCGTATTGTCTGCAGGTTGGTTTTTTATTGCGGGTATAATTTTATTTAGTGGTTCGCTGTATGTACTGGCTTTGCTGCAGGCTGAGGTAAAACCCGGTTATAACTGGGTAGGTGCAATTACGCCATTGGGGGGCGTGGCTTTTATAGTTGGATGGATACTGCTGTTTATTTCATTTTTTAAACGCAGCTAAACTCTTGTTTGGCGGTACAGTTTTATAAGTGTTCCATTATTATTTTCAATGGAAAAAGAAATATCTAAAGCTTCCATTCTTTTCTTCATATTTTTTAAACCATTACCAAAATAACGCACATTTTCCAGTTCAATTCCTTTGCCGTTATCCTGTATGGTGAGCAATAAACCTTTGGGTTCTTTATGCAGTTTTATTAATACCTCTGTTGCCCCGGAATGTTTTATCACGTTGTGCAGCGCTTCTTTTACTACAAGAAAAATATTTCTTCTTATTTCCCCGTTTACTTCCATCTCCGGTAATCTTTCGGGTATATAAAATTTGCATTTTATAGTGGGAAAATCTTCAAAATATTCCAGTGCATAACTTCTTATGTAGGCAATCATATTTCCCAGCGAATCATTGCTGCTGCTCATACTCCAGATTATGGCATTCATTTTATCAATCAACTCACTTGCCGAGGAGGAAATTTTTTCTATTTCTGGTATTACATTTTCCCCAACTTTATTTTTTGCAAGTTCACTGTACAGCCGTATGGTGGTCATACCGGCGCCAAGGTCATCATGCATATCTGCACTGATGCGGTTGCGTTCCTCCTGTTGTGCATTTATTACAGCCAGTTTTGTTTCAAAGTTTTTTTTCTCTACTTCTAATTTCATAGCTTCCTGATCTTTTATTTTTCCTATAAGCTCCTTCCGGTTTTTATACGTTAATCCTAAAAGGAAAAATACTACAGAGAGGATAACCCCTGTTTCAAAATAAAAAATAGAGGAACTGAAAATGTTATGAGAACTTACACCTAAAAGAATAAGTATAAAAGAAAAAATGGAAAATAAAATCTGTGCCGTTGTTCCTATGGCCAGGTAATTCATGAGTTTATTTTTTTCTACCAATGCTACAATTATATAAGCAATACCGGCTATCAAAACAATGTATTTAGTCAGGTTTTCTAACCCTATCTGCCAGATAAAATAATCGGTAAAAAAATGCAACACACTGTATATAGCCAATAATATTACTAATGTCCATTCTTCTGCTACAAGAAATTTATTAAGCCTTGGATGATCTTCTTTTGTATTTAAAAAATTGCGTGTAAAAGCCAGGTAAAAAATGGTGCCTGCAATGAGTAGAAAAAGATCAAAATAGGCAATAAAAAATACTTTAAAGCTGCCTCCGTTTTCCGGCAGGTAAGCTGAAAAAAATATAAGCAGAAACATGCATACCGTATAAAGAAAATTAAACAAAAATTCCTTTTTTCCGGTAATAAAATAATTTACCAATGTAAATAAAAGCATCATAACCAGTATGCCGCTTAAGGTAAGCCCCACTGTTTTTCTGTCATTAAAGTTGTCATCTTCCCCCAATTTAAAATAAGGAAAAAACTTTTCGGTAATTAATTGTGCAGTGATATTATTAAAAACTGTTTTGCAAAACTGTAGCTTTACTGTATAGGTTGTTTTTTCTCCCGGCAAAATGATCAGGTGTACAAAACCACTTTTATTATTTTGATAATCTACCGGCTCTAAACCCCCGGTTGCTGTTTTTTTAAATAAATTGAGATCACTGTACAACGACCCCGGAAAAAAATAAAGAGAAACCGTTTTTGTACCAGTATTTTCTAATTTAAAAGCCAGGTAAACCGGTTTTGTTACAAAGCGGTTTGGTATACTTTTTCTTGATTTATAGGACTGTAGGGGAACAAAATTTTGAATGGCAATTTTTTCAGGAGAAGTATGTGGATGTACGGGAATAGTATCGAAAAATATAAAAGTTTTTTCTGTTATTGATGCTGAATTAATAATACTATCAACATTAATCATCAAACTGTCTGGCAATGACTGACTGATGGCAGTAAGAGAAAACAAAAAAAACAGGGATAAAGAAATAATTTTTTTCAAAAAAGCAGCTTTGCTGTCAAACCTACATAAATTCGTTGAAACGGCATACTTAAAAATACACTTTCATAGAAAGGGTACACTACAGTATTTATTATCTTTGTTACCAATGGCCAATAAAATAAAATCAATTAAAGCAAATACTAAAGCAGCAGAATCGCTTAAACAGGAAAAAGAAGAAACAGTGCAAATGAAACATCTGCTGAAGGATGAGCGTACCCATAAAATTGCAGGCAGCATCTGCATTCTGCTGGCTATTCTTTTTTTTATCGCGTTTACCTCTTATTTATTTACCTGGGATGAAGACCAGGATAAGGTTTTTAAAGAAGGTTATAAATTACTGATAGGTACCGATACCAAAGTGGCTAACCTGATGGGTACTTTCGGCGCTTTTATCTCTCATTTTTTTATTTACAAAGGATTTGGCGTAGCATCTTATTTAATCTGCAGCCTTTTTTTTGTTATAGGCGTGAATCTTTTTTTTGTAAAAAAAATATTTTCTATAGTTCGCAATATCAAGTACCTCATTATTGGCCTTCCGCTGATAAGCATTACTGCATCGGTTTTGCTTAGCGGGCAGCAGTTTGCATGGGGCGGCTCAGTAGGCGATATGTGTAAAGATTACCTGTATAAAACTATCGGGCAAGTGGGTACTATCGGAATTTTAGGAGTTGCATTTTTGGCTTATGTGATTTGGCGCTTTAATCCCGATTTTAATAAAACGGCAGCAAAAATAAAACTAACTTCTGACAGTAATAATATTGGTAAAGATAGCGGTGAGGCTGTTGCAGCAGATGAACAAATGGCGGGAGAACCCAGCAGCGAAGAAATATTAAAATCAAATGTTTTAAAAGGCGATGCAGGCATTTTAAATATCCCGGATCAATCTCCTTTTTTTGAGCATGAACTGCAGATGGTAGAAAAAAATTCAGCGCATTTGCCTGCTAAAGAAATAAAAGAAACATTTCCTGAAGATGAAGAAGCCCGGATACTTTCTGTTGTAAAGCCTGCACAAATCACAGCCTCTGCCACTGGCCTTGAACTGGAGATTAAAGTGGCCGATGAAAAAGCACCGGATGAAGTTATTGCGCCTGCAAAGCTGCAGCAGATGAAACCTTATGATCCTATTTTAGATTTACGGGATTATAAATATCCATCCCTTGAATTACTGGAAAATCATGGCAGCGAAAAAATTGTTCAGGACCCCGCTGAGCTGGAAAATAATAAAAACCAGATCATCAGCACCCTTAAAAATTATGATATAAATATTCAGAAAATATCAGCTACGGTAGGCCCCACGGTAACCCTGTATGAGATTATACCGGCAGCGGGTGTACGCATTTCCCGTATTAAAAACCTGGAAGATGATATTGCCCTGAGCCTTGCTGCGCTTGGCATACGTATCATTGCACCCATACCGGGCAAGGGAACCATCGGCATAGAAGTGCCCAATGCCAGAAAGACTATTGTGAGTATGCGAACACTTTTATCTGATGAAAAATTTACCAACAGTACCTTTTCCCTGCCCATAGCTATTGGAAAAAAAATAGATAATACAAACTTTATTGTGGACCTGGCAAACATGCCTCACCTGTTGATGGCAGGCGCTACCGGCCAGGGTAAATCAGTAGGGTTAAATGCCATCCTTGTTTCGCTGCTGTACAAAAAACATCCATCTCAATTAAAATTTGTTCTGGTAGATCCAAAAAAAGTAGAGCTAAGTATTTATAAAACGATTGAAAAACATTTTCTGGCAAAACTACCCGGCGAAGAAGATGCAATTATTACCGATACCAAAAAAGTAGTGCATACCCTCAATGCCATGTGTATTGAAATGGATAACCGCTACGATCTTTTAAAAGAAGCAGGTGTTCGTAACATAAGGGAGTACAACGAAAAATTTGTTGCCCGCAGATTAAGCCCGGAAAAAGGCCACCAGTTTTTGCCATTTATTGTATTGGTGGTAGATGAATTTGCAGATTTAATAATGACAGCGGGTAAGGAAGTAGAAATGCCTATTGCCCGCCTGGCACAGCTTGCAAGGGCTATTGGCATTCACCTGATTATTGCAACACAGCGGCCTTCTGTAAATATTATTACGGGTACCATTAAGGCAAACTTTCCGGCCCGTATAGCCTTTAAGGTTAGCAGTAAAATAGATAGTCGAACTATTTTAGATACAGGCGGCGCTGAGCAACTGATAGGAAAAGGGGATATGCTTATCAGTTACAATGGCGAAGTGGTAAGACTGCAATGTGCATTTGTTGACACACCGGAAGTAGATAAAATAGTTGATTTTATTGGCGAACAACGGGGCTATGATCAGGCATTTTTATTGCCAGAATACATTGATGAAAAAGACCTGGAAGGCAGGGATTTTGATGTGAACGATAAAGATGCTTTGTTTGAAGACGCAGCAAGATTAATAGTAAGCAGCCAGAGCGGAAGCACATCTTTATTACAGCGCCGTATGAAACTTGGCTACAACCGTGCAGGCAGGTTAATGGATCAATTAGAAGCAGCAGGTGTTGTAGGTGCCAGCCAGGGCAGTAAAGTAAGGGATGTATTAATTAAAACTGATGCAGATCTGCAGCAGTTTTTAAATGAGATGTAAATCCGGAACATGTGAGCGAAAAATATACATTCCTTACCATCCATTAAAAGCTAACAATCTTAATACTCAATACTATTATCTCTATACTATTATCTTAATACTCAATACTACTATCTCAATACTTAAAATAAAATGTCAAAATTTTTAATCGTAGGCCTGGGTAATGTTGGCAGCGAATATGCAAACACAAGGCATAATATTGGCTTTGATGTAGTAAATGCCTTTGCCATAAAACATGGCGGCATATTTAAAGTGGACAGGCTTGCTTACATGGCAGAAGTAAAATGGAAAGGGAAACAATTTGTGTGTGTATGCCCTACAACTTTTATGAACCTTAGTGGACGGGCTTTTAAATACTGGATGGATAAAGAAAAAGTGCCGCTGCAAAATACCCTTACTATTGTTGATGATCTTGCCCTGCCGCTTGATAAACTGCGGTTACGGAGCAGCGGCAGTGCCGCCGGTCATAATGGGTTAAAAGATATTCAAAATATATTAGGTACAGATGCGTATGCCAAGCTGCGTTTTGGTATTGGTAACGTTTTTCCAAAAGGTATGCAGTCAGACTTTGTATTGAGCAAATGGAATAAAGAAGAAATTCCCCTGGTAAAACTTAAAATAGATAAATGTATAGAGATTGTTGAAAGCTTTGCCAGTATTGGTATAGACCGTACGATGAGTATGGTAAACAATTTGAAAATTGAACTATAAGAATAATTAATGCGTATATTGTTTTTATCATGTGTTTTTGTTTATTTTCGTAGCCCAAACCTATGACTAATAAAAAACCAGCGTAGATTATGAAAATAATATGTATAGGCAGAAATTATGCTGATCATGCAAAAGAACTTGGTAACGAAATACCGGAAGAGCCGGTTATTTTTATGAAACCTAAAAGCGCCCTCCTGCAGGCGCATACTCCTTTTTATTATCCTGAATTTACTAACGAACTGCACTACGAAGGTGAGCTGGTATTGCGTATAAGTAAAAACGGAAAATATATACAGGAAAGGCATGCAGCTAATTATTACAATGGCATTACGGTAGGGATTGATTTTACGGCACGGGATATTCAGGAAGAATGTAAAAAGAAAGGCTTGCCATGGGAAAAAGCAAAGGCATTTGATAATTCTGCCGCCGTAGGAAAGTTTATAGATATTAAACCCGACTTTAAAAAAGCTAATGTAAATTTTAGTCTTAAACTGAATAGTAAAGAGGTTCAAAAAGGAAATTCAGGTGAAATGCTTTTTAATTTTGATAGTATTATTGCCCATATTTCCAATTATTTTTCTTTAAACATAGGTGATCTTATTTTTACCGGAACTCCTGCAGGCGTGGGCGAGTGTGTAGTGGGAGATATGCTGGAAGTGTTCCTGGAAGATGAAAGTTTACTTAGTGTAGAAGTAAAATAAGGCCGTATAAATTTATATTGTTCTGTCCCCTTTCATTTATTTTTTTTTGAAAGGGGATTTTTATTTTGCGCAACTGCCATTCATCAATAATTAATTGCATCTAACCACCCGGCAGATTATATTTATTAATGGGTTACCATTTTTATTTAGAAGTATAAATTTCTATTCGAAACCTTTCGGAACTGAATATAATAATTAAAATAATAAAAGAATTGATAGTTACTAAAAGATTAAAAATTACTAAAACAATTTATCATGAAATGTAAAAAAATAATGCTGTTGCTTTTTTTATTTTCGGTTAATATTTGCTTTGCTCAAAACTTAACCATCACCCCCGATGGGGGAAATAAAAAAGCGTCTGTTACAGAACGCATCGGCATAACAGATGTAACCATTCATTATGACCGGCCTGCAGTAAAAGGCCGTGAAGGTAAAATTTGGGGCGCACTCGTTCCTTACGGGTTTACCGATCCTGGATTTGGAACCAGCAAAGCTGCGCCATGGCGTGCAGGTGCCAATGAAAATACAACCATTAGTTTTAGTACTGATGTATCGGTAGAAGGAAAACCGCTTGCCGCAGGTACTTATGGATTGTTTTTGGGCATGGGCGAAACAGATGCCATTATAATATTCAGCAAAAATGCTGGTTCCTGGGGTTCTTTTTTTTACGATCCAAAAGAAGATGCTTTAAGAGTAACGGTAAAAACAATAAAAACCACTGAAAAAACCGAGAGGCTGAAGTATGAATTTTCTGATCAAACAGAAAATAGCGCTGTTGTTTCTATGGTTTGGGAATATCTAAAAGTTCCTTTTACTGTTTCTGTAGATTATACAAAAACGCAAATGGAATCTTTTAGAAAAGAATTAAAATCTGATAAAGGTTTTCAGTGGGAAGCCTGGGTACAGGCAGTAAATTTTGCCGTGGCCAATAATACCAATTTAGAAGAGGCTTTACAGTGGAGCGATTATGCTATCAGTGGTGTATTTGTTGGGCAAAAGAATTTCCGGACTTTAAGTGCAAAAGCATCTGTACTAAAAAAGCTCGGTAAAAACACAGAGGCAGATGCCTTGATGAAAGAAGCGGTGCCATTAGCTACAATGCAGGAGCTGCATAATTTCGGGCGGCAATTATTAAAAGAAAAAAGAAATGCCGAAGCCCTTGATGCCTTTAAATTAAATGCACAAAAAAATCCAAATACATTTACTGCCAATATGGGATTAGCAAGAGGTTACTCTGCCAATGCAGATTATAAAAATGCGGCTAAGTATGCAAAACTTGCGCTGATACAGGCACCTGATAAGCAAAATAAAGATGCATTGGAAGGATATATTAAAATGCTGGCGGAGGGTAAGGATATAAATTAAGAGAAAGTCTGTTTGTCATTGCAAACGCAGTTTACTGTTTCATAGCGAATGCAGTGAAGCAATCTTATTTCAGGTAAAAAAAATTTATAATTTGCAGGTAGGATTGCCTATCCATAAAAATGGGACAGGCTTTTCCTGCAATGGTTTTTAAATCTAATAAGTTTTTGCGAACGCAGCTTTATTTATTCTTCATAAAAATTAATAATACTGCCAAAGTAAACATCATTCCAGCCGTTTACTATATCATCATAATCTTCGTCGGGTATATTGGTGTGGCGCAATTCGGCAGAAGTACCCTGCCTGTGCGGATGCAGAATTATGGTAACAATAGATTTTTCTGGCTGCCCGCCAAAATACCATTCCTGCACAATTTTTTTACCGGCTTCAAATGAAATATTTTTTCCTTCAATGCTTTCTTCCCAAAGAGAAAATTCGCTGCCGGGTTCAGTACTCATAGTTGCTTTTTCCCCACTCCACAATTGTATGGTGGCAGGGTTGGTAAGGGCAATAAAAACATCTTCTGGCGGGGCTGGAATGAGGTAATAATTTTTATAGTCTTTCATATATTATTTTTAAGGACTGCTTATTCAGATTTTATTTTTTTTTAGTTGCATCATACGCTTTTTGCACTGCATCTAATTTTGTTACATAAATACTGCGGCCATGTGTGCCCACAACCAACTCGTTTTCCCTGCTTTGAATTACCAGGTCATGCACCGGCACATTTGGTAAATGCTGGCTCATGTTCATAAAAGATTTGCCCATTGTAAATGAAGTGTATAAACCTTTATCTGTACCAACATAGAGGATGTTTTCATTTTTATTATCTTCTATAATTACATTTACGGGTTCATCGGGTAAATCTTTTCCTAACGCTGTCCAGGTATCTCCATAATCTTCACTTACAAAAATATATGCAGTAAAGTCATCATTGCGGTAGCCGCTTAGCGTGGCATACACACGGGATAGTTTATACTGCGATGCCCTGACCCGGCTTACATACAGGCCCTGCGGTAATTTTTTACTGACTAACGCCCAGGTATAGCCGCCATCTTTACTCAGTTGTATATTGCCATCATCTGTGCCTGCATATAAAAGCCCGAAACGCAATGGCGATTCAGTAATGGTGGTAAAAGTTCCGTAAGGTACATTGCCTTCTTTTTTTCCATTGGTAAGGTCGTTGCTGATGGTTTCAAATTTCTCTGCTTTATTAAGGCTCCGGTGTAAACGGTTGCTGCCAAAATACACAACATCCTGGTTGTGCCTGCTTACTAAAATAGGTGTTTGCCAGTTGTACCTGAATAATGGCTGGCCCAGATCGGGCATAGGATGTATGAAGGTGCTTTTTCCACCATCAGTACTTTTTTTAAAATAAAAACCAAACTGAAAACCATTGTACACCGTTTTATTATCCCTGGTATCTACCTGCACCTGCATACCATCGCCACCACCAATATTTTTCCAGGCATAAGGTCTTTCATAATTCCACTGATCAGTATCTTTTGTGGCTGCAGGCCCATACCAGGTGCCATTGTCCTGCAGGCCGCCATACACGTTATAAGGTTTTGCATCATCTACTGCAATGTTGTAAAACTGCCCCACGGCTGGGGTGGTTACTTTAAACCAATGCAATCCATTGTCGTAAGTAACATTGCAGCCGCCGTCATTTACGGCTATCCAATGATTGTTATTGTAAGGGTTTATCCAGCAGCCATGCCAATCGGGGTGAGTAGAATTTTTGTCTGTGGCCGTAAAAGTTTTACCGCCATCAGTACTCATTTCCAGGCCAAAACCACTGATGATAATTTTATTTTCATCATCTGGCGCTACAGATATTTTACCAAAATAATACCCATAAGTATTGTAAAGATTTAATCCTTTTGTGTTAACTTTTTTCCATTTTATGCCGGCATCATCGCTTCTATAAATTTCGCAGCCAATAATAGGTGTTTCAAATAAAGCAGTATTACCATCAAATAAATAATCATATACCGCAGTGGGTTTTATGGTACTTTCTTTTACTGATTTTTTTACAGAGGCAGCAGTATATTTTTCATCAAAATTATTTTCTTTTAAAAAACTGTCCAATTTTTTATCATCTAATAATAAAAAATCTTCCTGTTTAAGATCTTTAAAATTCTTTAAAACATAATTGCTGTCTGACTTTTTAACGGCTGTATCGGGCCGGTGATTTTGATTATCAACCGTTGCATAAACAATATTGGGATTGCCTGCGGAGATGGCTATTCCAATGCGGCCTGTATTTTCCCCGGTGGCAAAACCTGATGCAGGTGTGCTGATGAGTTGCCAGGTATTGCCACCATCATTTGTTTTGTAAATGCCCGATGTTTTACCAGACTCTTTAAAATTCCATGCTCTCCGGGTGCGATACCAGGCACTTGCATATAATTCGTCAGGGTTTTTTGGGTTGATATCCATGTCTATCACACCGGTATTTTCATCTACATACAAAACCTGTTTCCATGTTTTGCCGCCATCTGTTGTTTTATAAACGCCTCTCTCTTTATTGGCAGAATATAAATGGCCTATTGCCCCTACCCAGGCAATATTACTATTAGTGGGATGAAGAATTATTTTGCCAATGTGCTGGCTTTGAGGCAAGCCAAGGTACTCCCATGTTTTGCCTGCATCATTACTTTTATACATACCATTGCCAGCATAAGATGATCTGCTGCTGTTGGCTTCGCCAGCACCTAACCAGATAGTATTTGTTTTCCAGTTTACGGCAATATCGCCAATGGTAAAAGCATTTTCTTTTTCAAAAACGGGTACAAAACTTTGGCCGTTATTAGTAGTATGCCACAATCCGCCACTGGCGTAAGCTATATAAAACTCTATAGGGTTAGCTGGGTTTACATCCATATCTACCACACGGCCACCCATTATAGATGGGCCGATATTGCGGTACTTAATATCTTTTACCACTGAATTTTCTTCGAGAAGCTTTCTTTTTTGCATACCGGAAAGATTAGTTTCTTTTCCGGATGTTTTTACCTGGGCAATTACAGAATTAACATTTAGCAAAAACAGTAAAGCAGTAAATTTGATGGCAACATTTTTTATCATTTGCGGTTTTATTAAGGTTAAAATAAAAATTTATTAAATGCGATATTTAAAAATACATCAATTAGCGGTTATTGCCATTCTGCAATTTTTATTTGTACTAAATGCAGCAGCACAGTATAAACAATTTAAGGTAAATAATAAAGGCGATACCATTAATACCGTTAATCAAAAAGGTGTAAAACAAGGTAAATGGGTTATACATACTGATGAATTAAGAGGAGAACCGGGCTATGAAGAAGAAGGAGTTTTTAAAAATGGGGCGAAGGAAGGGGTGTGGCGCAGGTATAACCTTGGCGGCGATATTATAGCTGTAGAAAATTACTCAAAAGGCGGAAAGGATGGCCTGCAGCAATATTTTACTTACCTGGGCGATTTGGTAAAAGAAGAAAACTGGAAAGGATACAATCCTGATGCACCTTATGATACCATTGCCGTGTATGGCACAGGCAGCAATGAGATTGTAGATTATAAAATAGTAAAGGCCGAGCAGTACAGTGTAAAAAATGGCGAATGGCGTTATTACGATCCTTCAACCGGCAGGCTTATGAAAACAGAACAATGGGAAAGAAATAACCTGGTGCAACCGGATGCCCTGAAAAAAGATGTAGTGGTAACCGGCACTAAAAAGAAAGTAGAAAAAACACCGCAGATGCTGGAGTGGGAAAAAAAGAATAAAGGCAAAAAAAAGGTGATCAGGGATGGGCGTACAGGCCTTTAATTTTTAATCTCTTCCATTAAATAATTTGTAAAAAAAATAATTGGCAGTGCCTGGGTAAATAAAATCAGAAGAAATACCATCATTGAAAATAAATAAAAAGAGGCTGACAAAAATTGACAGCCTCTTTTTATTTATTTTGTACTTAGTTTACAACAGATAATTTCTGTGTAACAGATTCTCCTGAATTTTTATTTATAATCCTGATCATGTACATACCTTTTTGAAGGCTGTTTAATTCTATAGAATTGCTGCTAGTGATGGTTATATTTTTAAGCACTCTGCCAGAAAGATCTACCAACTGTACCTCTGTTGCTTCAGAAATATCGCTGATGGTAACTTTTGCATTACCGCTGCTTGGATTAGGAAATACCGTAAAGTTGCTTACGGTAGAAGTACCCTTTACTGCACTGATATTACTATAGCTGAAAGCTCCATCAATATCAACCATTTTTAAGCGGTAAAGCGTAATGCCTTTATTAGTATTATTATCAGCAAATGAATAACTGCTGCCCGAAGAGTTATTAGAAGCAGCAATGGTTGCAACGGTTACAAAATCATTACCGGTTTTTCTTTCCAGAATAAATTCTTTGGCGTTTATTTCAGTTTCTGTTTTCCAGTTTAAGGCAACAGCATTGTTGGTCCGTTTTGCAAAAAAAGCACTTAGTTTTACAGGTAATGGGCCGCCGCTTGGCACAATACAGGGTATGATAATTCCACCAAGTTTTTGAAAACTAAATGTCAGCAATCCTCCCGCTGGAATATTGCCACCAGTGCCGCAGTAAGTTATTATTGATTGCGATCCAACACATTGTATGCTCCTGAGTTTAAAACTAACTGCCAACTCCACCCCATTCTGATAAACGTGTAATATGGTGAAAAATGACGTTTGTTTGCAACTGACAGAATCGGGGAAAACTAAGGTTATAAGAGCTGAGCATTCCCTCCCAAAGCCATTGTTTCTTTTATAGCTGATTGGGCAAGTTTGAGCTAAAGCTGCTGAGGTGACAGCAAGCAAAGCTAAGAATAGTGTAATTTTTTTCATAATAATTAAGAGGTTTAATGATAAAAAAATAATTTAAATAGCTTTCAGGAATATTATGGAAATGGCACACTAAAAAACATACATACGTAATGATGTATTTTTTTGGAGATAGGAAATATTGGTTAGGATTGGATAACGGATAAGACCAATCTACTGCAATGTTTGCAGCAATTTGTCTTACCTTAAATAATTCGGTTCTGAGGGGTTCTTCTCAGTTGGTTTACCAATTTCCATGCCCATTTAGTTACTCTATTACTTTACTGTTTATTAGTGATTTAGATGTAAAAAAAATAACTGTTTTTAACAAACTAAAAACTATTATGTAGAAAATTTGCATCATTACAAACAAAAAAGGGTGCCATTTTTTGGCACCCTTTAAAAAAATATTTTCAATTTTTAATTTACTACTGATAGTTTTTGAGTAACAGATTCTCCTGAATTTTTATTTACAATCCTGATCATGTACATACCTTTCTGAAGGCTGTTTAATTCTACAGAATTGCTGTTTGTGATGGTTATATTTTTAAGCACTCTGCCGGAAAGATCTACCAACTGTACATCTGTTGCTTCAGAAATATCGCTGATGGTAACTTTTGCATTACCGCTGCTTGGATTAGGAAATACCG
>JANLQE010000212.1:0-19534 GCA_031367625.1 Bacteroidota bacterium | reverse complement strand
GCTGCTTACCAACCTGGAACCTAATGATGTGTTATTTATAGATGAAATACACCGGCTAAGTACCGTGGTGGAAGAATACCTGTATGCCGCCATGGAAGATTACCGCATAGATATTATGATTGACAGCGGCCCTAATGCAAGAACAGTACAATTAAATTTAAACCCTTTTACTTTGGTAGGCGCTACCACCCGAAGTGGTTTGCTTACAGCGCCCTTACTCTCAAGGTTTGGTATAAAAAGCCGGCTGGAATATTATGATACCGAAACTTTAAAAAATATTCTGCTGAGGAGTGCTAATATTTTAAATACAAAAATTACCAGCAATGCAGCCACAGAAATTGCGGGTCGCAGCCGGGGTACGCCACGTATTGCAAATGGCTTGCTGCGCAGGGTAAGGGATTTTGCACAGGTAATAGGCAATGGCGCCATTGATATGGGCATTACTGAGCATGCATTAAAAGCATTGAATGTAGATGCGTACGGATTAGATGAAATGGACAACCGCATATTGACAACTATTATAGAAAAATTTAAAGGTGGCCCCGTAGGCATTACTACCATTGCAACGGCTGTTGGCGAAGAGCCGGGTACGCTGGAAGAAGTTTACGAACCCTTCCTGATAAAAGAAGGCTTTATTATGCGTACCGCCCGTGGCCGTGAGGTTACAGAAAAAGCATATAAGCATTTAGGAAAAATACCGCCAACCGCAATGGGTGGAAATTTATTATTCAGTTAGAGAAAAGTATAAAAATTATTTCCAGTCAGCAGCCCGGCTGCTAAATTTTCTTATTATTCTTTTGTGGCCGCATTTAAATATGCAGAAAAATTATTGATGGCAGCAGCAGTTATTTCAATCTGTTCCTGTGCTTCTTTCCAGTTGCGCTGCTCCATGGCTTCACGGATACCGGGCAAAGTTTTTACACCATAGCCGGTATAAAAACCGGGTGCATAAATAGTATGGCGGTACCAGCCACGCCGGGGTAATCCTTGTTTGGTAAGCAGTTGCTGCTCGGCCTTATACAATTTTATATTCAAGTTGTTTTTAGTGGCTTCGCTAAGGGTTTTATTGCTGATAAAACTGTTTAAACTATCTGTGCTTTTCTGCAATGTTGCGATGGCATTTTGTAAAGAAGAAAAATTTAAATACGGCACTTCGGCTTTTGGCAAAGGAGCCAGTAATGGCTCGGTAATATTATTGGCTATGCTGTAATATTTTTCTTTTATCAGTTGATTATCCAGCGTGGTAGCTTCTCTCATATCATCGGCAAGGGAAATTAGTTCTGTTGCATATTTGGCAATTGTTTTTTGCAGGCTGCGAAAATCAAAAGGCAATATTTCTGCATCGGCAAATCTTAACGTAGTGCGCCCGGCTGTTTTTGCCAGCACCACCCCGTAAACAAAACCAGGGTCTTTAAATTTTTTGTATAAATCGTAAGAATCATAAATAGAATGATACTCTCCTCCCTCATCCTCGCCACCAAAACCAATATTCATAGAGGGTATGCCGGCATGTTGAAAGAACGGGCTGTAATCGGAGCCGGAGCCCAAAGCACCGAGTGTAATTGATTTTTTTGCAAGCAATTCGTTTTTTGTTTTGGTGGTGGCTGCATTTATGATATCACGGAAACGCTTTCTGTCAAACACACTTACGCCTGCCTGCGGGTCTATTACATCTTTTGCTATTTCGGTAAATGCAGGCTCTAATGCATGTGAGCCGCTTGCATCTAAAAAACCCCGGCCGGTGCCATCTGTATTAATGTATAATACCAATTTTTGCTGCAGTTCTTCCGTATGTGTTTCTACCCATTCTGTAGATCCCAGCAGGCCCGGCTCTTCACCATCCCATGCAGCATATACAATAGTTCGTTTTGGTTTCCATCCGGTTTTTGCCATTTCTCCAATGGCTCTTGCTTCTTCCAGCATGGCAGCCTGCCCGCTGATTGGGTCGGCGGCGCCATTTACCCATGCATCATAGTGGTTGCCACGCATTACCCATTCATCCGGAAATTCACTGCCTTTCATTTTTGCAATTACATCATTTACAGGTTTTATATCCCAGTTAAACTCCAGTTTAAGATGCACTTTATTTATACTTGGGCCAGCATGGTAAGTGATAGGTAATGCGCCCCGCCAATCTTCCGGCACTACGGGCCCCTGCAGGCTTTGCAGCAAGGGCAGTGCATCTGCATAGCTGATGGGTAACACAGGAATTTTTAAAAGATTGGCGGCATCTTTTCTGTCTATTCGTTTTGCATCTTTGGTAGCGCCAATACCAGGCGTAAGTGGGTCGCCGGGGTAAATGGGCATATCTGCCACCGAGCCACGCTGCACACCAAACTCTGGCCGAAAAGGCCCTTTGGGATATACATCGCCCTGAAAATAACCATCGCCTTTGGGATCACTGTAAATGATGCAACCAATGGCACCATTTTCCTGCGCTACTTTAGGTTTTATACCTCGCCACGACTGGCCATATTTAGCAATAACAATTTTGCCTTTTACATCAATACCCATTCGTGCCAGCTTTTCATAATCGGCCGGTACACCATAATTTACAAATACAAGTTCGGCGGTTACATCTCCATCAGGACTGAAACAATTATAAGTGGGTAGCTGATCTTTTTGCTGATTGCTGGTAGCATCTTCTTTTAAAGCGGGTTCGGCCAGGGTTGCTTTAAAATATTTGCTGCCCGTCATTTCAAGCAGCCTGGTTTTTGGCGTGGGGAAAAGCACATAAAAAGTTTCTATCTGTGCATCATAACCCCAGCTTTTAAATTTATTAAGAATGTATTGTGCATTTGCAGCATCTGCAGCAGAGCCTACATGATGGGGAACGGCAGATAGATCTTTAATAAACTTATCAATGTTATTTGCATTAAGGCTGGCATCAAATTTTTTTTCGGTAGCCATTTGTACTTCGGCAGCGGCTTTGCCGAAGCCCGACAGGCTTGTGTTTTGAGCTAAGGAAATAAAAGTAATCAGGCTGAAGAAAAACAGCAGGGAAATATTTTTTCTCATGAGATAGTTATAAAATGTTTTAGCTAATTTATTTATGATACTAAAATTGGTATGCCTAAGATAGGAAATTATATGAATCGGGAGGATTTATTTGAGGGTTAAAATGGATGAACCCTGGGGGTTATTTATTAGTCGAAAGCTTTTTAGTATCTTTAAACTCTTAATGGAATATTATGGTGATAGAGCGAACAAATGATAATCAAATTATAATTACGGTATCTTCTGGAGTCGATAGTTTTGGGCTTCAACGAATTATTGATTACTTAAAGTATTTAGAAGCAACAGCAAAAAGCAAAGCAAAACAAAGCGATGTTAATAACCTTGCTGATGAAGTTAATGCTTCATGGTGGGCAAAAAACCGTAAACGTTTCATAAAGTGAAAATTATAGTTGATGCCAATATAGTTTTCAGTGGCATTCTCAACTGCAACGGTAAAATTGGAGACCTGCTTATTAATTCCAAAAAATATTTTTCTTTTATTGCGCCGGATTTTTTGAGAGAAGAAATCCGAAAACATTATACAAAACTTTGCAAAATTTCGGGTTTAGATATTGATCAGATTCAGGAAGCCGAAGTACAGATATGTAAAGACATTTTTTTCATTTCAGAAGAGCAAATTAAAATTACGACATGGATTACTGCTGAAAAATTAGTTGCCGATATTGATGCTAAAGACACACATTATATCGCATATTCAAAGCATTTTAGATGTAAAATCTGGAGTGGGGATAAAGCATTAATAAAGGGCTTATTTAAAAAAGATTTTGTCAATTTTATTACCACAGATCAGCTTTATCAATTAAGAGAAGCAAAATATTAAAGCAATTGCAGGATAGCAACAGCGTCCTCTTCACCACTTCCCCGCCAGCACAATTATGTTTTTAAATTTTTTTGTTTTGCCTTTAAGATTAAATACTTCTGTGTAAATAATATAAATACCTACCGGTAATTTTTGTTGCTTTTCACCAAGGCCATCCCATCGGTAATAGCCTTTTGTGCCACTTAAAGCATTGCGCTGCAAGTAGCGTACCGGCCTGCCCACGGCATCAAAAACAGTAATATTGGCTACGTAGCCAGGCTCGGGAAAGCTGTAAGTAATAGTAGCAAAATCATCAAGCCCATCATTATCGGGGCTTACAATTTCCGGTGCTACGGTTATTTCGCCCAGCACGCCTGCGTCTATCCTGTATTGTGAATTTTTGTAAGTAGGTGTGCCGTAACCTGCGCTGGTGGCGGCACTGTGCCAGTTAGCTGCATCCTGGCTTTTGGCATTATAATCTACCCGCTCTAATGCCACGCCTTCTGTATTGCTGATGAGTGCGAAATGCCATTTATCGCTGTAAGCCAGTTCATCTACAATATTGCCCTGCTCATTTAAAACAATTACATCGCCCTTATCATCATTATAAGATGGTGTACTGTTTAGCTCAATAAAGGCACTAAGGTTTTGGGCTATATAATCCCTTTTTACTGAAGCGGCATCAGAAGTTACCACTATAAAATCATGAGGAAATAATAAATAATCTTCTGTGCTTAATGGGGTAATGCTGCCCACAGCACCACTGGTAGCTCTATTGGCAATATAAATATTTTTAAGATTGATTATTTTATTGCTACGGTTATAAAGCTCTGCATAATCTGCTCCATTTGGTTTGGGATTAAATAGTATTTCATTTATCACTACATCAAAACTATCTGCATGTTCGTACAAGCCTGCCCGTGCGTTGTTTGCAGAGCCAATAATATTGCTCACACAGTCTGTTACACCCGCAGCAGTAATAGTATAAATTTTATTGTGCAATAAAGCAGTAGCAGCAGTAAGTTTAAGTTGCACCCGGTCAAATAATGGCCTTACAGGTATTGCCGAAGCTGGTATGCCAATGTCATCCGAGATGGTATAATTTGCTGCCACCACAGCTTTTACGCTATCTAATGGTTCATCAAAAACCAATGTTACATTCACACTGTCGGTGGCGTATGCACGCAAAAATTTAGGCGAAATTTTATCTGCATTAATTCCATTCACCGCATTCTTTTTGCCGGGAGTTCCCCCTTTTGCATCTGTACCCGCCTTCCAGTTACTGATGCCGGAGCAGGGATTGTGCGTGTCTATCATTTCCAATGTCCATCCGCCTGCTTTCTTTAATTCATTCTGATACCAGCTATCAGTATAATTTACAGCATGTATGATGTTGCCCTGCGGCGAACTGAGGTAAACCAAATCGCCTGAGTTATTAAAACTGGGGAAACCTGTAACTGAAATCACGGGACCGTAAACTGACATAGCAGCTACGGAACTGCTGCTACAAACGATTACAAAACTATCCGGCATTAAAATATAAGACGGCATTGGGCCGCTAAGCCCCACACGCCAGTTGAGCAGATTAATATTAAAAGCGGTAGTATTTTTTAATTCAATCCATTCGTTGTTTGGAAGCGCAACCTGCGGTGTTGGGTCGGCCATAATTTCGTCTATCACCACATCATATTGCAATGCCGTAAAATAACTAAAGATAACAGTGCCGTTAACAACAGCATTACCTGTAAGGTCTTTTACTCCATTAACTGTTAGTGTGAGGTTTGTTCTGTTGGGTAAACTACCGGTAAAGCTTAGGTGCACCAGCGAATTATTGGCAGCATCTCTTACTGCAGTAACCGGAGAACCGATTCCATTAGTTACCACATAATTATTTACCACCTGGCTGCTGACTAAATCAAGGGGTTCATTAAATAAAACATCCAGTGTATTTACAGTAATGGCTGTGGCAGATTGCACAACCGGAGGCGTAACATCCGGCACATAATTCTTTATTTCTATATCATCAAAAAAATGGCGCTGGGCAAAACTGGCAACGGTACTCTGTTTTACCAGTATTCCAAAAAATGCGGAACTGGTATAAGTTGCATCTTTAACTACTCCTTCGTTGAAAAAATTAGTACCTGTGCCGGTTAGGTCTCTTGATAAATTCCATTGGTTTGCCGCATCCCTTACTACTCTTATCCTGATGGTATTGTTACTGGTATTTAATATGCCATTCACTCCATCAATAATTTTGATACCTGCACCGCCTGCATCTTTTCGGTAAAGGCTTATTTCATCATCTGTATTTCCTATCCTTACAAAATATCCTGCAGTGGCGGTTAGTGTTAAGTCACTTGCAGATGCCATTAAATAAACATCTATATAATTGGCAGAAGAAGGATTAAAAGTAATCTGGCAATAAAAATCCCACTCTGCAGTGGTTGCTTTTGTGCTTGCAGTGCTTAAATAAAAAATGCTGTTGGCAACAGTGTTATTACTTTGTAATTGAAAGGAAGAATTTACAATCCAATCGGTTGTACCGCCAACCCATGTGGGGTTGTTTGTAAAGTCTCCATCAGCAAAGGTTTCGGTAATCTGCCCTGCACAAAGTGTTTTTAAAAACACTATAGCTATTAAGTTTAGCAGTAGCTTTTTGAGCATGAGCAGTTTACTTTTATTTTAAAGACTATTACTTTATTAAGTACCCGATTGAGATTAAAAATATATAAAATTTGTAAATTTCTTTGGCAAATTATTAATTTGTTATTAGTTTCGTTGCATAATGATAATACTAAAACACAATAAAACAACTACGAAACATTCCTGCAGGGGGGAGGGTTAATTGTTTTATTCAAAAAAAATAAATACAGGCCTTCCTAAACCGGGAAGGCTTTTTTAATATCCCGGCGCAACCCTTTTCTCCAGGAGAGAAAGCAGGATGAAGCAAAGAATTTTAAAAAAATATTTAAAAATAAAAAAAACGAAAAATGAAAGTTGCAGTAGTTGGAGCCACCGGTTTGGTTGGTACAAAAATGTTACAGGTTTTGGCAGAAAGAAATTTTCCTGTCAGCGAATTGATACCGGTTGCTTCCGAAAGATCGGTAGGTAAAGAAATTGATTTTAAAGGAAAAAAATATAAAGTGGTTAGTATGCAGGATGCTGTTGCGGCAAAGCCTGATGTTGCAATATTTTCTGCCGGAGGATCTACCTCTTTAGAGTGGGCACCCAAATTTGCCGAAGCAGGTATAACCGTTATAGACAACAGCAGTGCCTGGCGCATGGATGAAACAAAAAAATTAATAGTGCCCGAAGTAAATGCCCATGCATTAACAGCAGCAGATAAAATTATAGCCAATCCCAACTGCTCTACCATTCAAATGGTAGTGGTGCTAAATCCCCTGCACGATAAGTACAAAATAAAAAGGGTAGTGGTAAGTACATACCAAAGTGTAACCGGCACCGGTGTAAAAGCCGTAGAGCAAATGATGAATGAACGCAAAGGCATACAGGGAGAAATGGCGTACAAATATGCCATAGATCTTAACGCCATACCACAGATAGACGTGTTTACAGATAATGGCTACACCAAAGAAGAAATGAAAATGGTGAAGGAAACAAGGAAAATTATGGAAGATGATTCTATAAAAGTAACGGCTACCTGTGTACGCATTCCTACAATGGGTGGTCACAGCGAAAGTGTAAACATAGAATTTGAAAATGATTTTGACCTGAATGAAGTAAAGGAATTGCTCGGCAAAACAGCAGGCATTATTGTGCAGGATGATATTGATAATTTTATTTATCCCATGCCCCTTACCGCACAGGATAAAGATGACACTTTCGTGGGCCGCATTCGCCGGGATGAAACACAGGCAAACACCCTTAATTGCTGGATTGTAAGTGATAACCTGCGTAAAGGTGCCGCTACCAATGCGGTGCAGATTGCAGAATACCTGGTGGAGAAAAAATTATTATAAAATAATCAGTTTGCCCGAAGATATTTTTACCCCATTTTTGGTAATGCGGTAAAAGTATTGCCCGCTCTTCAATGGAGCAGTATTGATTAACTGACGGGGATAGATAATTGTTTTTTGCAAAACAACCCTGCCCATCAGATCTATCAAAGAAATAATTTCGCCATTGGGTGATGCACTTAAAATATTGATACCATTATTTCTGTTTGCAGGTACGGGAAACAAAACATATTGCCCTGGAGCTGCATAAAAAACAGCTTCCGGGTTTGAATAAATTATTTGGCCGTTAGTTAAAATTATTTTAACCCTGAAAGTAGTAATGCCCGTTTTTAAAGCCGTGTAATCAACTGCAAACTGCAACTGGCCTGTAATTGCAGGTGATGCAATAGGGATATATCCTGAAATATCCTGCTTCTCAAAAATAACGGCAGCTACCTGTAACAATGTTCCGAGTGCTAAATTGAGCCTTGCCGCATTCCCGTTTTGATCTGCATAAAATGAATTTATAAAACATCCGGCACCTTGTTTTGTATAATCAAAAGCATAACTTTTTGGGGCTGTAATTCCATTTGACAAAATGGGCGCTACTGCAATATATTTATCTGTCAAATCTTTTTTTGCAACAACTATAGCAGTATCTGTTACAATAGAAAGTGGCTGCATATATTTTTCACCAAGTTGATATACCTGGTAACGTTGTATATTTTTTAATTTGTTCCAAAACACCAAAACAGAATCTCCGCAAATAAACCCTGTTGTTGGTTTTAAAAAAGAAGTAATTAAAAAAGTATCTGAATTAAAATAGGTATTTCCTATTTTCATCCGCAACAGCGCAGCAGAGATAGTGTCCGGTACATTCCAGTAAATATAATTTTTTGATAAATCAATGTTGGCGGCAAGTGGCAACCAGTTATTATCTGCAAAACAATATTCTATACTGCCGCTACCGGTAAAGGTATTTTGCCAGCGTAAAATAGTTCGTTTGCGGGCTTCTGCAAAGTCAGTACGGGATGGTTTTTGCCAATGAAAAGATGCGAAGGTATCCAGGCTGTAGGCCACATAATATTTTTGCGAACCGGTGGGTAAATTATACCCTTTTATTTTTACTTCGTAATTACCGGGTGCAGGGTTTTCTAATGTCACCTGCTCTACATTATTAATGCTGTCTCTTTTTCTGAGGGCAGGGCTGCGTAAGGAATCAATGTTGGGAAAGCTGTTTAGCACCCAGGGTTTCCAGCGCTGGCCGGTTGCGGGCAGCGAAAGCTCCAGGTCCAGATCATTTACCAATGCCGCAGGCGCTGATACTGTTGCCGCCGTATCGTTCCAAACCAGGGTTACTTTAATCAACGCAATATTTGCAGGAACATGGAGAGAATAATTTTGTGTGCCTCCTTGTATAACATTGCCTGTAAATATATTTCCGGCTTTTATTAAATCCATTGCTTTAACAGCATCCATATTGCCGAACCCGGTTTTATAATCAGGCCCCGCAGTACCGATATCATTGGCAGTGTTTATTAAAATAGCTTTTGCTAACGCTGAAGGTAGAACGCTGTTGTTGTTCACGCTTTTGTAATACTGCTGCAGTAATAATGTGGTTCCCGAAACAAGTGCTGCAGCTTCTGATGTACCGTTTTGCTGAAATGCAACAATTTCCGGTTTTATTCTTCCATCATAAGCCGGGCCGCCTGAACTTAACGGGGCAATATTGCCTAAAGAATCTACAGCGCCTACAACAAGTATATTTTTTGCCATTTTAAAATTGCCGGTAAGGTTTGCATAATTGTCAATGCCGGAATAAATGCCCGTAGTACTGCTGGCATTGCCCGAATTGCCGGAAGAAAAAACATGCAGCAGGTTGATATTTTCATTAGCGCTTTTATCAAAAGCCTGTGCCGCCAGGCCATAATTATTATCTATTGATACACCATAAGAGTGGTTTTGAACAGTGATTTTTTTTTCTGCATAATAACCCGCTGCATCCGGTAATACCTGTTCAAAAGAAGATGACGAAATAGAAGATGCCCAGGCAGCACCCTTTGCGTAATAAACTGAATTGCCGGCACCAGCTATAATGGTGGCCATAAAATTTGCATGATTAGTGATTTTATCAGATGCCAGTGGCGAGGGTTCAATGCGCCCTTTTATGTCGATATCAGTAGTATCATAATAATCTTCTTTTATAGATACATGTTGCCCCAGCCCGGTAATAAAAGGATATTGACTGTGTACATTATTAATTTTATTGGCGGATAGATCATAGCCCGGTGTACCCAATTCCGTTTTTGGTTTTGCATCAACTGCATCAATAAAAATCACTTTATCTTCTTTTAAAAAAAAAATTTCAATTTCTTTATAACTGCACAGTAACGAAATAATATTTTGCCCTTCTAAAAAGCTGATATTCCTGTCTTTTAAATCAGGCATTTTTATAAGCATGCCGGCAAATGAAGTATCAGCAATCAGGATGTGAAAACGAAATATTTTTTCCCGGCCTTTTTTTGAATTGCTTATTTCTTCTGCTGCAGAAGATAGCTTCCAGGTGTCATTGGCAGATACCAACTGCTGAATGTAATTTTTACCGTAGTAAAAATTTTTCAGTAAAAGAGAATCAATAATATATAAGGAAGCTGATAACTTTCTATAGGCTTTAAGGCTGATTATATTTTTAGCCGTTTGTGGTGCAGAAGGATTTAATTCAAGTAAATAGTACTTATTTGACTGCGTATTTTTACCTGGAAGGCTATATTTTTCAAACAAATTTTTATGGGGTTCCTGCTGCGCAACTACAGTATAACAACAAAGACAGAGTACTGATAACAGAACTATACGGCTACGCATTTGCTAAAAAATATTTTCAATAATGTGTAAAAAAAATTACACTGGTAGTTTCATTTGTTAACTAAAATAAAGTTACATTTATTTTTTAACAAAATTTTAAAACCAAAAATTTTAAAAAACTATGAAATTATTTTCAAAAACAATGCTCGCCTTTTTAAGTATCAGCTTGCTTGCTGTATCATGTAAAAGGGAAAATTTAACCGCACCGGATGAAGTTTCAGCGGCTACCCTGCAACAAATAAGGGCTCAGGGATTTAGTGATGAAAATGTACGCAAAGTAGCCAATGGCTATTTAGTAGAAGGCGACATTGTACTTACTGAAGAGAATCTTAGTTCAAAAAGCACTACACCAAACCTGGTGATTGCAAATGTAGAACAGTACCGGACTAATTATTTGGTAACAAGGTTGCCGAGGGTTATTACCGTTTCTATTGGTGGTACTTTAACCGGCCTTGCTGTATGGTCTAATGCTACAGATGCTTTAATTTCAAGGTACAATGCCCTGGGTTTACGACTTACTTTTCAAAGGGTATCTTCTGGTGGAAATGTAAATATTGTTGGTTTTGACCAGGGCCCCTCTGGTGGTTATATTACATTGGGTTCATCAGGTTTCCCTACATCTGCAGGCGATCCTTACAACCAAATTAAAATGAACACCAATGCACAGGCTTATGGTACAAATCCAAATCAAGGTTACATCACTTCAGTTTTACAGCATGAGATGGGTCATTGTATTGGTTTCCGTCATACTGATTATTTTAACCGGGCTTTAAGCTGCGGGGGTTCAAAATCAAATGAGCGTGCCGGCACAATTGGAGCTGTTTATATTCCTGGTACTCCTTCAGGTTTTGATGCAGAGTCATTCATGTTAGCATGTTCTGCAGGAACAGACCGTACATTTAATCTTAATGACATTACTGCATTAAATTACTTGTATTAATAGCATTTAATAAAAAGAGTATAATAAAAAAGGCCCCGTAAAATTGCGGGGCTTTTTTTATTATGTCTATAATTTAGCTTATCGTCCAGGTTTCTCTTCCCCTAAGTAATTTATCTAAATTGCCTTTTCCTTTTTGGGCAATGGTTTCTTCTACCTGCATGGCCAGTACATCTTCATAACAGGCTCTGTCGGTTTCATAAAACACGCCGAATGGCCGTGGCAAATGTCCCTGCAGCGCCGGGTCATCAAACATGCGTATCAATATCTGTGCTTTATAAAAATCTTTTTCGTCGTGTACCCACAAATCATCTGTAGAAATGCCTTCGCCTATTTCTACAATCACCGGTTTAAAGCCCTCTAATTTTATTCCTTTATTTTGAGTGGCACCAAATACCAATGGTTTGCCTTGCTCCAAAAACAATGCTTCTTCCGGCTTTGTGCTTTTCTCTGTAAATATTTCAAAAGCCCCATCGTTAAAAATATTACAGTTTTGGTATATCTCTAAAAACGAAGTGCCTTTATGTGCCTGGCTCCGCAACAGCATTGCCTGCAAATGTTTAGGATCACGGTCCATAGAACGTGCAATAAAACTGGCATCGGCACCCATGGCCAGCGCCAGCGGATTAAAAGGATGATCAATACTACCCATCGGCGTACTCTTGGTCACTTTTTTTTCTTCTGAAGTGGGAGAATATTGCCCCTTGGTAAGGCCGTAAATCTGGTTATTGAACAATAAAATATTTACATCAAAATTTCTGCGCAGCAAATGAATGGTATGGTTGCCGCCAATGCTAAGGCCGTCACCATCGCCGGTTACAATCCACACACTTAGCTCGGGCCTTGCAGCTTTTAAGCCACTGGCTACTGCTGTTGCACGCCCGTGAATACTGTGCATACCGTAAGTATTCATGTAATACGGAAAGCGGCTGCTGCAACCGATACCCGAAACAATTACAATATTTTCTTTAGGAATACCAAGCGTAGGCATTATTTTTTGCACCTGAGCAAGAATAGAATAATCGCCGCAGCCGGGGCACCAGCGTACTTCCTGGTCGGTGGCAAAATCTTTGGGGGTAAGCGCAGGTTTGTCTATGGTTTCTACTGACATGGTAAAATATTAAGTTACAAAGTTATTCATAATATAAATGCAGAACGAATTTTGAAGTAAGTGCTGCAGTAAAAAGATTTGTTATAGTTTTAAAAGCAACTGCATTTTTGTTTTGCACCCACTCTTTAAAAAATATAACGGCATCTTACCGATATTTACCGGGTAAATAAATGCTGCCCGTTTTTTATTTGTTCAGCTCTTCCCAATACTCTGCCGCCCTTCTGGTATGCGGAATTACAATGGTGCCGCCAACAATATTGGCTACGGCAAATACTTCATACATTTCATCGGTAGTAATTGCTAACTCATGCGATTTTCCTAAATGATATTTTATGCAATCATCGCATCTTAAAACCATGCTGGCTACCAGCCCAAGCAATTCTTTTGTTTTTACATCAAGTGCGCCTGCGGCATAAGTGTTGGTATCTAAATTCCACAAACGTTTTATCACCAGGTTTTCTTTGCTTAAAATAACCTCGTTCATTTTTGTGCGGTATTCATTAAACTCATTTACTATGTTGCTCATAAAAATATTATTGAAATATAAAATTAGCCCATGTTGCCATGAAAACAATAAGAGGAGCAAAATTTGAATTGCTTTGCCGGATTATATTCACCAATGAAAAGCTTCGGGATCTGCCTGACGGGAGTAAGAATAAAACAGCCGCTGCTACAGCCTTACCAAAATTTTTATGCTGGTACCTTTGTATGAAGAGAATTGTATATCGCCGCCAATTTCGGCCATTCTTTTTTTCATGTTTTTAAGCCCGTTACCAAATTTATTTTCGTTGGTAATTCCACAGCCGTTATCTGTTACTTCAACATACAGAGTATGCTTTTGCATGGCTATGCTTACGCTGGCTTTTTCGGCATGGGAATGTTTTAAAATATTATGAAGCGCTTCTTTTATAATAAGAAAAAGATTTTTTCTCTGTACGCCGCTAAGCTGTATGCCAGTGGGTAGCCCCGCAGGATTGTTACATTCAAATTTTATGGGGGCATCTTCAAAATAAGAAATACCATACTGTCTTACGTATTCTGCAAAATTCTGCAGCGTATCATTTTCTGCATTTAAACTCCATATAATGGTGTGCATACGCTGGGCAATTTCTTTGGCAGTTAAAGATATTTTTTGTGCAAAAGATGAAGAAACTACAGTATTTTTATCATCCTTTTGCTGGGCCATTAAATCACTCATCATCCTTATGCTGCTAAGGCCGCCGCCCACATCATCATGCAGATCTGCAACTATGCGTTCTCTTTCCAGTAAAATGGCCTGCTGCCGCTGGTACGCAGCATTTATAAGTGATTTTTCATTGTCCGCAATTTTCTTTTGAAGGGCGATCGTAAATAAAAATATATCTATTAAAATAGCAAACTGCACAGGTAAATAAGAATCTGCATTTGCCTGCGATTTATTGATGAATGGCTTAATAAGCCATATAGAATTAATAAGGGCAAGTGAACTGCCAAATACAACAATAAGGCTACCCCAAATGATATATTTTGAGTATTTTATATTTTGTTTAAATAATGCCACCAGCGCATATATCTGCAAAGGAAACAACAACAGGCTTATAAAAAAATAGGCTGTGTTGTAATTGGAACCCAAAAAATTAAGCAGCAGGCAAATTGCAGCAAGTGAAGCATACAATATATTTAAACTGCTAAACAACCTGTATAATTTATAGGAATGGTGTTTGAGGTCCAGGTAATAGATTACAAAAAATGTGTAACAAAGAGATACTAAATACTGAATGGGCCTTTTAAATAAATCAAACCTGGCAACCGCATTGTCATTATCCAATGATACACCAAAAAAAATATCGGGCATTGCCAATGGGTAATAAATCGTAAGCGCAAAAAGATAGAGGCTGTAAAAAAGATGCTCTCTTTTTTTTAAAATGAAATGCTGCAGTAAAAAAAACACGCCCATAAAAAGCGTAATGCTCTCAAAAAATAAAACCAGGTATCTGTTTAAATCCATCATACCGTTTACAGGGTATTTTTTTTGAGGGCTGTATATTATTTATCTTCTTAAATAAAGATTTACAGCTTCTACCCTTGTATTTACCTGAAGCTTTTTATAAATATTCTGTACATGTTTGCGTACCGTGCCACTGCTTATTTGCAATATTTCTGCTACTTCTTTGCCAATTAATCCTTTGGCTAAGTTGTCTAAAACCATTTTTTCTCTATCGCTAAGGCTTTCTATTAAAGTATTTTCTTTGCCCATGTGTACAAAACTGGCTACTACTTTACGGGCAATATGGCTGCTCATAGGGCTGCCGCCTGCAATCATATCATCCAGGGCTTCCATTATTTTTGCAGGGCCTTCTGTTTTTAAAATATAACCACTGGCGCCGGCTTTAAGGGAATCAAAAATTTTATCATTGTCTTCATAAGCTGTACACATTAAAAAAAGCATCTGCGGAAAAAGGGTTTTTAATCCATTCACACAATTTATGCCGCTCATGCCGGGCAGGTTAATATCCATAAGTATGGCATCAGGCTTTAAATCAGGCACTTTTTCCATCGCCTCTTCTGCATTGGCAAAGCTGCCTACCAACTTATAAGCCTGGTTCAATTCTACCATCATGTTCATCCCTTCCCGCAGATCGGTTTTGTCTTCTACAATACAAATTGTTTTTTTTTGTTCTGGCATAGCACACAAAAGTAACATAATGTAAGCAGCAGCAAATACCCACTTATGCGTAGTTGGCTCAGCAGATGGCATCATAAAAAAAATTAATGCTAAACGGGGTAACGAAGTGGATTAATTTAAAAATTCATTTCTGTAATTTAAAAAGATGGGTATTGAATAAAACTGTTTTAATTTTAGTTACTTCAATTATCTAAAAAATTATTATGCAAACAAAGTTATTTATACCATCCGTGTACTTTTTATTGCTCAGCTTTTTTTTCACCCAGCCCATCCTTGCACAATCTTTTGATGGCAAATATTTCAACAGTATGCAATGGCGGTGCATTGGGCCGCATCGTGGTGGCAGAACGGTTGGTGCAAGTGGTGTACCAGGCCAACCCAATGTGTTTTACATAGGCGTAAATAACGGCGGTGTTTGGAAAACAACAGATTTTGGCAGAACCTGGAAACCCATTTTTGATGAACAGCCAACAGGCTCAATAGGTGATGTGGCAGTAGCGCCATCTAACCCTGATATTATTTATGCCGCAAGTGGAGAAGGCATACAGCGCCCGGACCTTTCTGTTGGCGATGGTATTTATAAGTCTGCTGATGCAGGTAAAACCTGGACCAACATGGGTTTAAAAGATGCCCAGCAAATTGGCGGGCTAAGTATTGATCCTAAAAATGAAAACAGGGTATTTGTTGCAGCCATGGGCCATCCGTACGGGCCTAATGAAGAGCGTGGTGTATATCGTAGTAATGATGGTGCTAAAACCTGGGAAAAAGTTTTATACAAAGATGAAAATACCGGCGCATCGCAGGTAACCATTGACCCCAATAACAGCAATATTGTGTATGCAGATTTATGGGCAGGCAGGCAGGGCCCCTGGGAAAACGGGAAATGGGAAGGAAAAGAAAGCGGGTTGTTTAAAAGCATAGATGGCGGCACCACCTGGAAAAAATTATCCGGCGGTTTGCCTGCTACCGAACAGGGATTGGGGAGGATTGGTTTTTGCATAGCACCTTCTGATTCAAAGCGTTTATACGCCACCGTGGATGCAGGAAAACTGGGGGGTATTTACCGGAGTGATGATGCGGGCGAATCGTGGACGAATATAAATAATGATGAAAGATATTGGGGCAGAGGAGATGATTTTGCAGAGATAAAAGCCGATCCCAAAAATGCAGACATCGTTTTTACCGCAGGCGTGGTAGTTTGGAAAAGTATGGATGCCGGTAAAACATGGAAGGCCTTTCGTGGGGCACCGGGGGGAGATGATTATCACCGCATCTGGATAAACCCGGACAACAGTAATATCATGTTGATTGCAAGTGACCAGGGAGCCATCATTACAGTGAATGGCGGCGAAACATTCAGCAGTTGGTATAACCAGCCAACGGCACAATTTTATCATGTAAGCACAGATAATTCTTTTCCGTACAATGTGTATAGCGGCCAGCAGGAAAGTGGCTCAGTTGGTATAGCTTCCAGGGGAAGAGATGGTGCTATAACTTTTAGAGAATGGCATCCCGTGGGTGCAGAAGAATATGGATATGTAGTAGCAGACCCGCTGAACCCAAACATTATTTATGGTGGCAAAATTTCTAAGTTTGATAAACTAACCGGGCAGGTACAAAATATTTCTCCGGAAGCAGTGCGTAGCGGAAAGGTTCGTTTTATAAGAACAGCGCCGGTAGTATTTAACCCCATTGATAAAAAAACATTGTACTACGCCGGTAATTTTTTATTTAAAACGCAGAATGGTGGCAACAGTTGGCAAACCATCAGCCCCGACCTTACAAGAGAAAGCTGGGACATACCTGCAAGTGTGGGTATTTACACAACACAAGAAATGAAAACGATGCCACGGCGTGGCGTAATTTATACCGTTGCCCCTTCTTATATAGATGTAAATACGATATGGTGTGGTACAGATGATGGGTTGATACAGGTAACACGTGATGGCGGAAAAACATGGAAGAATGTAACACCGGCGGGCATTACAAGCTGGAGCAAAATATCGCTGATGGATGCCGGTCATACCAATGCCAATACAGCTTATGCTGCGGTTAACCGTATCCGTTTGGATGATATGAAACCGCATATTTATAAAACAACGGATGGCGGAAAATCCTGGAAAGAAATTGTAAATGGCTTGCCAAACGACCCCATCAATGTAGTAAAAGAAGATCCGGTAAAAAAAGGGTTATTGTTTGCCGGTAGCGAAAGGGCCGTATATGTTTCTTTTGATGATGGTGAGCATTGGCAGAGCCTGCGCTTAAATATGCCTGCAACATCTATACGGGATTTAGTGATTAAAGATGATGACCTTGTAATTGGTACACACGGCAGAAGTTTTTGGATACTGGATAACATTACGGCTTTGAGGCAATTAAATAACCAGCAAATAAATAATTCAGCAATTCTTTACAAACCACAAACTGCTTACCGTGTAAGATGGAATATGAATACTGATACACCGTTGCCGCAGGAAGAACCGGCCGGCCAAAATCCACCGGATGGTGCTATAATTGATTATTACCTGGCACAAAAAGCAAACAACATCAGTATAGAATTAATAGATGTAACGGGAAAGGTTATACGCAGGTATTCAGATAAGGATACGCTGTACAAAATTGGGAATGTAAATATTCCGCTTTACTGGGTACGGCCACAACAAATATTATCTGCCGGTGCCGGTGCTCACCGGTTTTTATGGGATATGCATTATGCTCCCCAAAACATACCGCCTGCTTATCCCATTGCAGCTATTTACAATAATACAGCGCCAGATTTTACTTCGCCGTGGGTAATGCCTGGCAGTTATACCATAAAACTTACCGTTGATGGTAAAACTTATTCTGAACCGATAGTTGTGAAAATGGACCCAGGAGTAAAAACAAATATCAAAGATTTGCAACTGCAGCACAATCTAAGTATGATGTGTTATAACAACATTGAAAAATGCAGAAAGATATTAAAAGAAATTACAGAAAAGAATGATCCTGCATTAACGGAAAAGGAAAAAAATATTGCCAGATACATAGGTATATTCAACAGCTTACAAAACACTTTACAGGACAGTGATATGCCGCCGACTACGCAAATGATAAAAGCTGTAAATGAAGCCGGGATTGGTTTTGATGCATTATATAAAAAAGAGTAATGAATTATTAACCCGGGTATTTAACTATTACAAAAATAAGATCAACACCTGTTTTAATTTAATTGGCCTGGTGGATAAGCAGATTGTAATGGATGATTTGTTTGTAAAATTCAGTTATTATGTATAATTATCCTGAGCCAAAACTACTAAAAAAAGTAACTTTTGGCTGCGGATAGTTTCTGTAAAACCTATTTAATTTTTACTGCTTTTCTTTACAACTTTCTAAAAAATCTTTTATCCCCGCTACAATTTTATCTGTTACCTGTTGTTGAAAATTAGCATCTAATATTTTCATTTCCTCTTCGGGGTTGCTTAAAAAAAGCATTTCTACCAACGCATTGGGATATTCGGTAGGGCTGTTAAGCATAAAATTAAATGAGCCGGTATTTCCGTATTCCTTCAATCCCAATTGAAGCATGTGTTTATAAATATCAAGGCTTAAATTTCTAAAGCCAACATACCGGTAATATGTACTTGTGCCGCCAACCCTTACAGGATCGGCTGATGAATTTAAATGCAGGCTTACCAACAGATCGGGTGTACTATCCCTGTAAAAAAGAATGCGTTCTTTGTTATCTACAAATTTTTCAGTGGTTCTCGTCATTATTATTTTTGCGCCCGATTGCGCTAATGTTTTTTGTAATTTTAATGCTACCGCCAAAGTAAGTATTTTTTCCAATGAGCCGGTAGGCCCGCCAGCGCCGGTGTTACTGCCGCCGTGGCCTGCATCTATACCAATAGTTAGATTTTTTAATGAAAGATTTTGTGGCTGTTGCTTCACTTTTATTACAAGTGTATTGCCTTTATAAAAAACCTGGTGGCCCCAATGTTGCTGATGTTTTAATTGTATTGTTATTCTCAGTATATCATCTGCACGCTGCTCATAATCTACATCCGCAATTTCTTTCACATTTTCAAATTGTGTTATCCAGTTTGTGTTGCTGGTGGCACCAAAAATATCTACTATAATTTTTGATGGGTTTATTAATTGAAAAGATTGATAAGGCAGTTTGCCGGACAATGCTATATTAATATAA
>JANLQE010000211.1:0-3125 GCA_031367625.1 Bacteroidota bacterium | reverse complement strand
CATTGCCCGGTACCCCTGGATTGGAGCACCGCATTGGTGGATTAGAAAAACAAAACGTAACTGGTAATATCAGTTATGAACCAGAGAACCATCAGTTGATGGTAAAGATCAGGCAGGAGAAAGTAGATAAGATAGCTGAGTATATTCCTGAACAAAAATTAGATAGTGGCCCGGATAAAGGAAAAATATTAGTGCTTGGCTGGGGTTCTACTTACGGCGCTATTAAAAGTGCCTGTGCAGAATTGCAGGCTAAGGGTCATGCCATAAGCCATGCACATCTCCGCTATGTTCGTCCTTTTCCAAAAAACCTCGGTGACATCATTAAAAATTTTGATACTGTCTTAATACCTGAGATCAACAACGGCCAGCTTATCAAAATTATCCGGGATATTTATTTTGTAGATGCCAAAGGCTACAATAAAATAATGGGTGTGCCGATTACTAAAACTGAATTGGTGATAAAGCTCGAAGAGATGCTGAATGAAAAAAATTAATTAAAGTCCCCGGAAACAATACAAGTGTTAAAAGCATAGATGCAATGTTTCATTCTGCCCTTGTATCGCCATTTTTTTCAATAACTTTCTGATTAACGGTTTCACCTTCCTCTGTAAAGGTGTTTTCAGGTTCTACCACAAACTCATTCATATAAATTTTGAAAATGACAATAATATAATTGACCAATAAAGGACCAAAAATCAACCCGATAAAGCCAAACAAACCCAATCCTACAATAACACCTAAAACGGTAATGACAGGGTGCACATCACCCATTTTTTTCATAATAGTAATCCGGGAAATATAATCAACATTGCCGGTCACTATCACACTGTACAGCAATAAGCCTGTTGCCATTCCTGAATTTCCGCTGGTATATGTATAAATAACAAGAGGCACCCATATTATCATTGTTCCTACAACAGGAAAAAAAGCAAATACTCCGGTTAGAAATCCCCAAAGAGGCCACTCCTTCACACCAAAAATAAAATATCCCAACGTGGCTGTCAGACCCTGGATTATGGAAATGAGTGGTATGCCCAGTGCATTCGCCCTGACTATCTTTTTCGTTTCGGCGGCCAGCATTATAGTATTTGCATCCCTTAGCGGGATGATACGAAACAATGTTTTCTCCATTTCACGGCCATAATAAAGCATGTAATAAAGAAAGAACAGCATAGTAGCCAGGTTGGCAATAAGATTGGCTGTGCTGTTGAGAAGGGAAGGCAGAAAAGCTATTAGCTTATCAAGAGAACCTGATAACGATTTTTCAGACACAAATGTAATACCTGCTTTTTGCTGCACCTGAATGATGGCTTGCTTGATGCTGGCCATGGTAGCGGTGGGATCGCTGAGAAAGGCATTGATCTTCGGACTCAATAATGTAATAGCCAAAAAAACGGGTAGCCCAAGCAACAAAAGATAATAAATAATATATAAGCCTGCGGCCCTGCCTTTTTTCCACTTTTTTTTATAGACCATTTGAAAATAGTTAGCACGGCTCAGGATATACAGGGTTACAGCACCCAATACACCCGGAATAAAAATATATAATTTCTGAATTACCACCCAGATCAATAAGATCAGTAAGGCTAAAAGCAAGATTTGCTTAATGCGGTTATTGAAGGTTCTGTCCATTACAATCATTTAAGTACCATCAGTTCATCCCAATATAAATTATGAATAACTTTTCAATGAAAAAGAGCTGAATCTCCCGATCCAGCTCTTTCATAGGTTTAATAAATTACCTGTTTAACTCTCTTCACTATGATGCCCGTTATTATTCTCCCGTATTTCAGGAATTTTTTTTCGTACAAAATTGGTAACTAAAAACTGAACTGCCGAGCCAGCTATTTTCCGGAAAATATTCTTGGAGCCACCAACATATAATTTTCTTCCCAGGAAGCCGGAACCAATCCCAATAACTGTATCAAGGGCGGTAGTTCTTAGCTTTGGCGAAGAACTAATTCCTTTTAATGCACTTTTAATTAAATTGGCCGGTCTTAGACTGTCAACTATATGAACAGCAGAGCCTTTAAGATCGGCTATTTGTTGCGTATGCACCTGTTCTAATGCCTGTATCCTGGATTCCAGATCGCTCATGCTTGAAACAGCGTTTGCCACTATTTAATTATTTTATGTATTATCAGATTACTCACTGGATTTTTTACCAATTTTTTTCTAAACACAAATACTAACAAACCAGCAAAGGCATAAAAACCGCCTACTATAAAAAATCCATAACTTAAATTTCCCATTTCAGACCCTATCCAGAAAGCTATTCCAAAACTTACTATCGTAATTGCCACACCAATAAGTATAACTGTGGCAATTATTGAAATAAGAGAGGAAACCGTTTCAGAGATTTTACCTGCAGCACGAAGTTTCCATAACTCCACTTTTGTTTCGGCTAAATCACCTGCTTTCGAAACAAAGTCTTCAATATGTTTAATTGTGGATTGCATAATAACCAATTTTTTATGCCTGGCTGGTTCTTGATTAAGCCCCGTTTATCAGGAAAAGGAATTTTTTACTTCGTTTTTTGCTGCGTTCATGCTGCTTTTTGCTTTGTCACCAAAGTTTTCTACTTCCTTTTTTGCTCCTGAATAAGTTTCCTTTACTCCATCAATAAAATCGTTGAAGGAGGTTTTCACAGTGTCTGAGATATCCCCTGATTTGTCAGCAATTTTTTTTCTTGTATTTGAACCGGTATCTGGTGCAAATAAAATGCCTGCTAATGCGCCTACAGCAGCACCAGCAAGAAAACCTGTAAGTACTTTACTCATAAAAAATTGTTTTTAATGTTTAAAAATTGATTTGTTAGTTATATAGTTTAAAGAATCATGCCAAAACCTTGCCCAGTTAACAGAAATAATTATTTCGCCGCAATTAAATTAAATAACTTATTTGTTCCGTAATATCTGCGATACCGGCTCAGTGGGTGAATCGTTTATATGCAGCAATGAACGAATGTAAAGCAAAAGAGACAGTACAAGCAAAATATGTACGGCAGAGGGCAATTTAAGAATAAAGAAACCAATTATCCAAACTGTCATAATTATAATGCTCAGCCACAATAAAACTTTTTTCATATCTAAGTTTAATAGTTAAATCAAGTTTTTGCCCTTATT
>JANLQE010000143.1:0-4760 GCA_031367625.1 Bacteroidota bacterium | reverse complement strand
TATAAAACAACGGATGGGGGCGACACCTGGAATTTAATTTTGCATACCAATGATTCAAGTGGCTGTGCCGAACTGGTGATGGACCCCACCAATCCAAACAAATTATTGGCCAATATTTGGCAACATCGTCGTACGCCTTACAGTTTTAAAAGCGGAGGCGCAGGCAGTGGTTTTTATATTACGTATGATGGTGGAAAAAACTGGAAAAAATTGGGCAAGACAGAAGGGCTACCCGAAGGGGATTATGGAAGGATAGGCATTACTATTTCTGCCAGTGAGCCCAAGCGTATTTATGCCATGATTGAAACAAAGAAAAATTGTTTGTATAAAACTGATGATGGTGGTTTTAATTGGGAATTGGTAAACAGCAATGCATCTGATGTTACTAACCGTCCATTTTATTTCCAGGACATACGGGTAGATCCAAAAAATGAAAATAGGCTGTACAATATTTACCAGATGATTTCTATGAGTGAGGATGGAGGAAAAAGTTTTAAAACAATTATTCCATACAGTGGTATTCATCCCGATCACCACGCATTTTGGATTCATCCTACCGATCCAAATTTTATTATTGATGGAAACGATGGAGGCATTGGCATAAGCCACGACAGGGGTAAAACATGGAAGTTTGATGAACAGTTACCTGTAGGCCAATTTTATCATATTAATACCGACAATGAATTACCCTATCATGTAATGGGTGGTATGCAGGATAATGGAAGCTGGCGTGGGCCTGCTTATACCTGGGTAGATGCCGGCATCAGAAATTATTTCTGGCAAAGCCTCTGGGGCGGCGATGGTTTTGATGTATCTCCAGACCCTGAAAATCCTGACTGGGTGTATGCTATGAGCCAGGGCGGTAATTTAGGTAAATACAATATTGCTACCGGGCAACAAATGAATTTAAAACCCCCGGCACCCGATCTTAAAACAAGATTACGGTATAACTGGAATGCTGCTTTTGCACAATCGCCAACCGAACCAAATACTATTTATTACTGCTGCCAGTTTGTACACAAAAGCAACAATAAAGGATTTAATTGGGAAATCATTTCGCCAGACTTAACTACCAATGATACGCTGCAGCAAAAGCAGGATGAAAACGGGGGCTTATCCTTAGATATTACCGGTGCAGAAAATTACAACACTATTATGTGTGTAGAACCATCTGTAAAAGATAAAAATATTTTGTGGGTAGGTACAGATGATGGCAATGTGCAGTTGACAAGAGATGGCGGTAAAACCTGGATCAACTTCCGGGGCAAAATTCCGGGGATGCCCCTGGGTGGATGGGTGCCGCAAATAAGGGCGAGCCGGTACAATGCAGCAGAAGCATTTGTAGTTTGCAACGATTACAGAAGAGGAGATTTTAAACCCTATATTTTTCGAACAAAAAACTTCGGGCAAACATGGGAGCGCATAATTGATGAAAAGAAAGTAAAAGGCTATGCCCTGTGTTTAATACAGGACCCGGTAGAACCCAATTTAATTTTTGTGGGAACGGAGCAGGGCCTGTGGGTAAGTTTTGATAATGGCAGTACTTTTCAGCAATGGAAAAATGGTTATCCTTCTGTTTCCACTTACGACTTTGCCATACAGGAAAGAGAAGCAGACCTGTGTATTGCTACATTTGGCAGGGCAATATATATAATGGATGATATCCGCCCGCTGCGTAAAGCTGCTGCAGTCAATGGCGCAGCACCTTCCAAATTGCTGACCGTGTTTGAACCACCGGTAGCTTATCAGGCAAATATAAAAAATGTTTCCGGTTACGATTACAGCTCTTGGGGCGTATATGAAGGGCAAAACAGGACAAAAGGCGCAGCTTATTCTTTTTATGTAAATAAAAAAACAGGAGCAAAAACCGATTCTGTAATATATATAAAAACAGCTAATGCAAAAGTTATTGACAGCAAAAAAATAAAGCTCGAAAAAATAGATACCCTGATAAATAGAAACACAGATACAAAAATTGTTGACAGCGCAATAATAAAAATTGAGAAAGCAGACTCTGCTTTTGTAAAAATTTATAACGATGCCAATGAACTGATACGCACTTTAAAAGTAAAAGCAGATACTGGCTATAACCGCTACTATTGGGGCTTTGAAAGGAAAGGTAACCGCCAGCCCGGCACTCCTAAACCTAAGCCTGAAGATAATGAACCCCGCGGTATGCAGGTATTTCCAGGCATATACAAACTTGTAATCAGTTTAGGTAAAGAAAAAGATTCTGCAATGCTGATAGTAAAGCCAGACCCTGCTGCACCAATTAAAAAAGATTTGTATGATGCAAAAATGGCTGCTATACAAAGATTGAATAAAAGTAATGATAAGCTGGTGGAAATAACTGACCGCTTAACAGAAGCCGATGAAACCATCAGCAAAGTGGATGCTGCTTTAAAAAATATAGAAACCCCCGAAGCTGACAGTTTACGCAAAAGAGGAAAAGTAATGACAGATTCAATCAAAAGCATCCGCAACTTTATATTTGGTAAGCCACAGGAAAAACAAGGCTATGGCACACCGTACCAGGTAACAGCAATGCATAACCTGGCCAATGCGAGGGGTGAAGTAACTGGAAAAGATAAGATACCGGATGCACAGGAGTTTGGCCTGATCAATATTGCAGAAAGTCTGGTAACCGAAGCGGTGCAAAAAACAAATAATTTTTTTAATGGCAGATGGAAAGAATATCAAAAGCAGGCAGATGCTACACCAATGAAATTATTTAAAGAGTATAAAGCCCTGGAATAATTATTTAGCTGCCGGGTTGTAGAATATTTCCTTTATGGATAAGCCAGGGGCGTGAGCGGTTGCATTCATTATCGCAGCGGCGCTTAACATTGAAATGAGGTGGTAATATCTTCCCTTGATCAGTATTTGTATGAAAGTTTTTAAATAAAATAAAAATAGCCTAATGGACAAAGTTAATATTCAACAAAAACTATCATTATTTTCAGATCATTGGAATCCAAAAATAGTTGGAGAATTAAATGGACAACACGTTAAACTTGTAAAGTTAAAAGGCGAATTTGTGTGGCATAAACACGATAATGAAGACGAACTATTTTACGTTATAAAGGGAAGCTTTAAAATGGAATACCGGGACAAGACTATTGATGTAAATGAAAATGAATTTCTAATAGTTCCCAGGGGCGTTGAGCATAGACCAGTTGCAGATCAAGAAGTAGCTATAATGCTTTTTGAACCAACGACAACCTTAAATACAGGCGATACAGAATGTGAACTAACCAAACTCACTCTGGACAGGATATAAAAAAGAATACACAGCAGTTTTACCAGTAGTTAACTAAAAATTACTAATACTGTGAAAAATACATAACCGGACAAATCCGGAATTGAATTCCGAATTTGTCCAAAATAGTTTTATCTTTACTGCATGATAAGGCGTACAGCAGCAGCAAGATTAATGAAGCTGGGAAAGGCTTTCCGCAGCATAGCGGTAGTAGGCCCAAGGCAGAGTGGCAAAACCACACTTTGCAAATTGGTGTTTCCACAAAAACCTTACGTGTCATTAGAAAACCCTGACACATTAGAATTTGCCAAAGCCGATCCAAGGGGGTTTTTAGCGCAATATAAAAACGGGGCAATACTTGATGAAATACAAAGGGCTCCGCACTTATTCTCTTATTTACAGCAGGTGCTTGACGAAACAAAAAAGAAAGGGTTATTTATTTTAACCGGTTCAAACAATTTTTTGCTGCAGGAAAACATTACACAAACATTATCCGGCAGAATTGCCTATCTGCAGTTGCTGCCGCTTTCCTTACACGAATTAAAAGAAAGCAAAAAGCTAAAAGCAGGTTACAACTGGCATATACTTAATGGCGGTTATCCAGAGGTAATTGCTAAAAAGATAAACGCTGCCGATTGGTATTCCGGCTACCTGAACACTTATGTAGAAAGAGATGTAAGGCAATTAAAAAATATTACTAACCTGGCGCAATTCACAAAACTATTGCGGCTATGTGCAGGGCGCACAGGGCAAATATTAAATATGACTTCACTGGCCAATGACAGCGGTATTGATCAGAAAACGGTAACTGCCTGGCTTGGCATATTGCAAAGCAGTTTTATTATTTATTTACTTAAACCCTATCATGGTAATTTCAATAAACGTATCATTAAAGCCCCAAAACTCTATTTCTACGATACCGGTGTTGCCTGTTCGCTGCTTGGTATAAACAATGCAAAACAAATAACCACTCATGCAGTAAAAGGCTCATTATTTGAGAACATGATAGTAAGTGAACTGTTAAAAGAACGGCTGAATAAGGGCCTGCAGGATAACCTGTATTATTGGCGTGACAAAACAGGAAACGAAGTAGATATTTTAATTGATAACGCAGGTAAACTAACTGCAATGGAGCTAAAGGCTGGCGAAACAATATCGCAGGATTTCTTTAAAGGGCTAAACTATTTTTCTTCGTTAAATAAAAAGGCAACAGAAAAATTATTAGTATATGGAGGCAAACTTCAGCAAAAAAGAAGTGATAATATTATTATAAACCCCTGGGATCAATTAACGTAAAAAATAAGTATAAAAACATTTTAATTATAAAAATACTGTTAGATAAAAGTTATAAATTCAACTGTTATTAATAAGAGCATAAAATGGTAAGGTTTATGTATATTTGCTAATGGCAAAAAAAGATGGGAGACATCGTACAGCTTCTGCACAAGCTACGATTCGGGAACAAGTGGTTGTTTTTTTAAAAAAGAAAACAGGAACGCAA
>JANLQE010000140.1:0-11928 GCA_031367625.1 Bacteroidota bacterium | reverse complement strand
GCTTAATTTTAACCAAATCAATTTTAATACATCTGCCCTGTGTCCACCCTTAATAATTAATAGATTATCTTTACGGCTCATCTACTGTTGAAAAACAGCAAAATCATACAACCATGAGCCAGTCTCCCTTTCAGAAATTTGTAGCCCCAAAAAAGAACAGCGTAGTTAAAGAAGAATTTCGCCAGGAAAAAAAGAAAGCCCGAAAAGAAAAAAATGCCTACTTCGATAAACTGAAAGAAGAAAAATACCAGGCAAGAATAGCCAAAAAAAATCCTGCAGCAAGACAACCAAAAGCGGAAGAGGTTAAAAATTCCGGCTTCAATAATTCAGCCAGCAAAACAAAAGATTTTACAGCCGCTAACGAAAAAACAACAAACACGGTTATGCCGCTAAACAAATTTTTAGCGCATTGCGGTGTGTGCAGCCGAAGGGAAGCAATAGCTTTAATTGGTAAAAACCTGGTGAAAGTAAATGGTGTGATCGTAACAGAGCCCGGTTACAAAGTACAGCCAACCGATGAGATTTTTTACAATACAAAAAAACTATTTGTTACCAAAAACCTGGTGTATATTTTATTAAATAAACCCAAAGATTATATTACCACCACAGATGATCCGCAGGGCCGTAAAACTGTTTTGCAGCTTATTCAAAAAGCCACTAACGAAAGAGTGTATCCCATCGGTAGGCTGGATAGGAATACATCCGGGGTTTTACTACTTACCAATGATGGCGACCTTACACAAAAATTATCTCATCCGAGTTACGAAATAAAAAAGATCTACGAAGTAAAGCTGGATAAGAATTTAACCAAAACAGATTTTGATAAAATATTAGACGGCCTTACACTTGAAGATGGAATTGTGCTGGTAGATAGTTTGGCGTATGCAGATTCCAAAGACAAATCTATCATCGGCATAGAAATACATAGTGGCCGCAACCGCATTGTACGCCGCATTTTTGAAAGCCTTGGCTACGATGTAAAAGGCCTGGACAGAGTAATGTATGCAGGCCTTACCAAAAAAAATGTAGAACGCAGCAAATGGCGCTACCTGAGCGAAAAAGAAATCCGCTTGCTTAAATACATGAATGAGTCTAAGAAGAAAAGTAATAAAATAGTGATTGCTGATGCCGCAGAAAATACCGCTAAAATTGCAGCACCAGAAAGTGCACCTGCAAAAGAAAAAAAATTAACCAACAGGGAGATTTCGGAAGCTATAGGAGAAATAATCCCCAAGAGTAAAAAAGTTTTTGAGGATAAAGAAATAAAAATCCCGAAGGCAAGAAAATTTAAAACCCATAGCGAAAAGAAAAACCATCAAAATAATAAGACCGTTGGCAAAAAATAAATATACTATCGTTTTTGAAAACGATGATTTCGTAGCTATTCACAAACCTTCCGGCTTGCTTACTATACCTGACCGGGAGCAATCAGAAAAATCGCTGAAAGAATATTTGACAGAAAAATATGGTACAATATTTACCGTACACCGGTTAGATAAAGATACCAGCGGCCTGGTACTGTTTGCAAAAAATGAAACGACACATAAATATTTATCTAAACTTTTTGAAGAAAGAAAAGTAGAAAAATATTATCTGGGTATTGTAACAGGGCAACCTGCAAATACTACGGGAACTATTGATGCGCCCATAACAGAACATTTAACGCACAAAGGTTTAATGACGATTCATAAAAGTGGAAAGCCATCGCTTACCACTTATGAAGTGCTGGATGCCAACAAACATTTTTCGCTGGTTTCTTTTCAATTGCATACGGGCCGCACCCACCAGATAAGGGTGCATAGCAAAAACATTGGCCATCCCCTGGCCTGCGATCCCTTGTATGGAGACGGCAAACCGCTAATGCTTTCTTCGGTAAAAAAGAAATTCAAATTAAGCAAACACGATGATGGAGAGAGGCCGATGATAAGCAGGCTGGCGCTACATTCCTACAAACTTATTTTTGATGATGCTATGGGAGAAAAAATAGAATTGATAGCCGAAATGCCAAAAGAATTCAGGGCGCTGATGCAGCAGTTAAAAAAAATTAATTAGCATACAGGGGGAATTATTACACGAATTACAGGAGATGATTATACTGTTTTGGAATTGTAAAAAACAGGTAATAAACAAAATCTATTCTTCTTTTTTTAACTAACATTTTTCCAAAGCCTGCATAATATCGTTCAGGATATCATCCACGTGCTCCAGCCCGGCAGAAATGCGGATAAGCCCCGGCGTTATATTCACCGCCTGCCTTTCTGGCTCTGTAAGTTTTGCATGGGTAGTACTTGCCGGGTGAGATGCAATGCTGCGGGTATCGCCCAAATTGGCAGTAAGCGAAAGCATTTTTAAATTATCCAGGAATGTTCTCCCTGCTTCCAGTCCGCCTTTCAAGTCAAAACAAACAATGCCGCCACCGTTTTGCATTTGTTTTATGGCAATATTGTACTGCGGATGGCTTGGCAGAAAAGGATAACGTAAAGAAGTAATTTTAGGATGCGTTTCCAATGCCTTTGCAATATGCAAAGCATTTTTTGCATGTCGTTCCATTCTTACATCCAGTGTTTCCAGGCTCTTGCTCAGCAGCCATGCATTAAAGGGAGAAAGTGCTGGGCCTGTGCTGCGGCAGAACAAATAAATATCATTGATCAATTCTTTTTTGCCAACAACTACACCGCCTAAAACCCTGCCCTGCCCATCAAGCCATTTGGTGGCTGAATGTACTACCAGGTCTGCACCATAATCAATGGGGCGTTGACAAAGTGGGGTAGCAAAACAATTATCCACGTTTAAAATAAGATTATATTTTTTTGAAAATGTGCCCAGCATTTCCAGGTCTATGATATCAAGCCCGGGATTGGTAGGTGTTTCCAGGTAAATCATTTTTGTATTAGGCCGAATGGCAGCTTCCCATTCGTCCGGTTTATCTGCGGCAACATAGCTGTATTCAATACCAAAATTGGGCAGGTATTTTTTAATAACTGTATGCGTACTGCCAAAGATAGAACTACAGGAAAGCAGGTGATCTCCTTTTTTCAGCAATGCCATAAAAGAACCAAACACAGCGCTCATGCCGGATGCAGTGGCATAGCCAGCTTCTGCACCTTCCAGTGCAACCATTTTATCGGTAAACTCCTGCACGCCCGGATTACTGAAACGGCTGTATATATTATCATCTGTTTCATCTGCAAAAGCAGCACGCATGTCTTCAGCATTATCAAAACAAAAACTACTCGTAAGAAACATTGGTGTGGAGTGTTCCATTTCATTGGTACGATCTGTTTGTATGCGTATGGCTTTTGTTATCTGATGCATCATTGTAAAGTTTCTTTTAATTAGATAGATTTTTAAAAGTCATTGTCGTTGGAAATACATTATTGTCCATTGCCAATTGCCAATTGCCTATTGCCCATTGATTATTGATTATTGCCTATTGACTTATTGCCCTATTCACATTCCCCACCCTCACTTCCCAGTTAAGCTGTGTTCCGCCCCGGCGAAGGGTTTCAGCAACAGAGCAATATTTTTCCATAGAAAGATCACAGGCTTTTTGGGCTTTCATAATATCTATATTTCCGGTAAATTCAAACACAATGGTTACTGCTTTCCATAACGATGGCTCTCCCCCTGATTCTCTTTCGCCTTCAATTTTTATAGATAAATTTTCTACCGTTTGCCGCTGCTTTTTTAATATAGAGATAATATCAATTCCACTACATCCACCTAATCCCATCAACAACAGTTGCATAGGCCTAACCCCTGCACCAAGGCCGCCAGTGGCTTCTGCAGCATCAATATTTACAATATGCCCGGCAGCATCTTTTGCTTCAAAACCATAATCACCATGCACCCGGTTTAATTCTATTTTAATCATTGCTATTTTTTTTACAAATGTAATTCATGCATACCGTTACTTTGTGTTTTAGAAACCTAAATTGATAATGCAGCAATTCAATCATACTATTCCTTTTTTATTAGAAGCCGGTAATACCTTGCCCGGTATCAACATTGCTTATAACACGTACGGTAAATTAAATGAAGATGGCAGCAATACTGTTTGGATCTGCCATGCGCTTACCGCAAATTCAAATGTAACAGAATGGTGGCCGGGCATAGTTGGCGAAGGATGCGTTATTGATCCAGAAAGGCACTTTATAATCTGTGCCAATATATTGGGCTCCTGCTATGGCAGCAGTGGACCTTTAATTGCTAATCCTTCTACAAGCCAGCCTTATTACAGTTCTTTTCCTGTTATCACCATTCGTGATATGGTGAAAGCACATATACTTTTACGGGAGCACCTGGGCATTAAAAAGATTCATTTACTGGTGGGTGGCAGTATGGGTGGTTACCAGGCATTAGAATGGTGTGTAATGGAACCACAGTGTATCGATCAATTATTTTTACTGGCCACGTCGCCCACTGAAAGCGCCTGGGGTATTGCGGTGCATACTGCACAACGGTTAGCCATAGAAGCAGATGCCACCTGGAAGAATAATTCTCCCGACGCAGGACAAAAAGGCTTGAAAGCAGCCCGTGCTATAGGCTTGCTCACTTACAGAAATTATGGTATCATGGTAAAAACGCAGACAGATCCGGATGCAGAAAAAACTGATGGTTACCGTGCCGCTTCTTACATTAACTACCAGGGAAATAAATTAACCGAAAGATTTAATACCTATAGTTATTGGTTATTAACCAAAGCCATGGACAGCCATCATATTGCCCGGGGCCGTGGCGGAGATACAGATGCAGTATTAAAAAACATCCATCAAAGAACCCTGATCATTGGTATCAGCAGTGATATCCTCTGCCCTGTAATTGAACAATTACAGATGGCTACACAAATGCCAAATGCAACATTAACCGAAATAGATTCTGCTTACGGGCATGATGGGTTTATGGTAGAGTCAGAAAAAATATCCACTTGTTTAAAACAGTGGCTCAGGGATTAATAATACCATCTAAGATTTACACATGGTCCGTTGGGCTACTTAGTAAATCAAGATGGTATAAGTTCTAAAAGTCAGGATATTTTTTTCTTACGCAGGTCAAAATTTCGAAAATAAAAAATGCGGATAGCATTAGTAACCTTGTACTTATTTCCTGCTGCCAGTTGCTGAAATATATTCATATATCCGAACTGTAGATTATTATGTTCATTGATATGATATTTTAAGCCCAGGAAGAACCGGTTCTGATCAAAATAATTATATACGATCTGTTTACCCAGGTTTACATTCACCTCTTCATTGGCAATAAAAGAAAACCTGTTAAGCGTGGCTTGTTGTTTATTTAATGGAATTTCTAAAAGAATATTATAGCGAAGCCTCCAGTTAAAATTATATCCATCAGCAAGTGTAGAGTCGTTTAAAATTTTTTGGCGATAACGTTCTTCCACCCGTATCTTCTGCAGCATGATATTTTTACCCTGCTTCGTTTGCCACTGCAATTGCTGCCATGGCCTGCGCTCGGGCTGAGAAATATTTTTATGGTTATCGCCCGGAAAATAATTTACAAAAGCATACCCTGCGGTAAGTTTTACAGCATCATTAATAAAATAAGAAATACCCATTCTTATTATTGACTGAGAGAAACCGGAAACAAAATCTTCTTTGGTTCGTAAATGTATATCAGCAGAGAGTTCCCATTTGTGGCATAACCTTGACTGGTTAAAATATCCAAACCAAAGCTGCTGCACCTGCGAAGTAGTTTTCGTTTGAGCATAAGCGTAAGCAGGAAAGGCAATAAAAAACAGCAGGAATAATTTCGGTTTCATCAATTTTATAATAGTTGCAAAATAGCCTTCCACAAAGTGCCGATGCTGGTTATAATAACAATTGCTCCAACTAAAATGAACATAGTTTTTAAAGGAAGTTTTCCTACCAGCCGTGCTGCAATTGGCGCTGCTATCAGGCCCCCGATAATAAGGCCCGCAACTTCAAAAAGCGGAATACTTTTAAGCAATATAAAAAATAAAATAGAGCTTGTAAGCACAACAAAAAATTCTGCCAGGCATACCGATCCTATCACATAACGTGGGCTTTTTCTTTTAGAGATCAAAGTACTTGTAACCAATGCACCCCATCCACCACCGGCAAAAGCATCCATAAAACCTCCGGCCGAAGCAAGCCATCCTACACGTTTTATTTTATCAAGCCGGTTTTGTTTTTTAAATGCTTTACGTACAATAAAGTAGCCGAGATAAATAGTATAAAGAGAAACTGGTACTCTTACCCAGGTAGAATATTTTTGAAAATAAAAAGCACATGCAGCACCAACAGCGGCGCCAACCACACCCGGTATAATAAGTGCTTTGAATAATTTTTTATTGATATTGCCAAAACGGTGATGACTGTATCCCGAAACCGCACTGGAAAATACCCGTGCAGAATGCACCCTGCTGCTGACTATGGCAGGATTTACCCCATAGGCTAATAAAAAAGTAGTGGAAATAGTACCATAGCCCATACCTAAAGATCCATCTGCCATTTGTGCAATAAAACCAGTGAGCAACATCAATAAAAATGCTTTACGGTCAATGTGCGTTAATGCCGAACTGAAACTTTCCCCAATTGCATTTAAAGGCACATAAGATAAAACAGCATGGCCAAAAATCATTAATAAAAAAGCAAGCAAACAAAATAAAACTATCCGGGTCCATTTTTTTTGGCCTGGCTTAACGGGCTCGTCAAGGGTTACATGTTTTGATACCAACACTTTTGTAAGATCATTCAACTGCTTTACTTTTTCATCAAAATTTCCATTGATACCGTTGCGGATAGTTTGCATATTGTTCAGCACATTATCAATCTCCGCCGGTATCATTTCATTAATTACTTCCTTTAGCCTTTTGGCAATAGTGGGAGATTTACCGTTTGTTGAAATAGCAATTTTTAAATTTCCTTTCTGTACAATTGAGCCTAAATAAAAATCGCAGAGATCAGGCGTGTCTGCTACATTCACTAAAATATTTTTTGTTTTGGCTTCGTGCCTTATTCTTGCACTTGTTGCTTTATTGTTTGTAGCAATTACCAACAGTTCTGTATCAACCAAATCAGTGGTAAGAAAATCCCTTTCTTTTAAAGCAACTAATGGATAACGGGCTGCCAGTTCTTTAACGGCTGCAGAAATCTCTGTAGCTACAAGTGTAACTCTTGTAGCCGGTGCATTGTGCAGAATAGCAGTAAGTTTTTCTAACCCCACTTTACCGCCCCCCACTACCAACACATTCAATTGTTCCAGTTTTAAAAAAACCGGGAACAAATGATTAGTTTCAGGCTGCCCTGCAACCTTGCTGTAATCTGTTGCTTGTATAATATCCGGTGCTGTATCCATTTTTTTTACAAGAGTGATTTTTATTTTATACTGTTACCAACTTTTCTCTTATTACAAAATCGCCAAAATTTTCCTTTGATTTTCGTTTAACCTTATACGTTGCCAGCAACTGATCCAGTTCATTCAGCAATTCCTCTTCGTGTAAATTATCTTTATATTTTATGTTTAGTCTTGTGCCTTCCCTATCGCCGCCAAGGTGTAAATTATAGCGGCCCGCCGCTGTGCCAATCAGACCGATCTCTGCAGCATAAGGCCTGGCACAACCGTTGGGGCAACCCGTCATCCGTGCAATAATTTCATCATCCATTAACCCATATTTTGCAAGCAGCGGTTCTATTTTAGTAATCAATTCAGGCATATAGCGTTGTGCTTCTGCCAATGCCAGCGGGCAGGTAGGCAAGGCCACACAGGCAATCGCATTCTTACGAAAGGCTGATGCCTGCTCATTATGCTGAATAATATTATATTTATTCAGCATCGCTTCAATGGATGTTTTGGCTGCTTCCGCAATATCACTGATGATCAGGTTCTGGTTGCTGGTGAAACGGAAATTTGCTTTGCCTGTTTCTGCAATTTCCAGTAAAGCTGTTTTTAATGCAAGTTTTTCATCATCTAATATACACCCGTTTTCTATAAACAAAGTATAATGCCAATTGCCATCATGATCCTGCAGCCAGCCATATAAATCTTTACGGCTTGTAAATGTGTAAGGCCGTGTTTCTTCCAGGTAAAATCCACAACGTTTTTCCAATTCATTTTTAAATTCATCTACACCCATATTATCAAGGGTGTATTTTAAGCGGGCCAATTTTCTATCGCTGCGGTTACCAAAATCTCTTTGTATTGTGATCACTTCATAAATTGCCTTCATTGTTTTTTCTTCACCTTCGGTAAAACCAATTACCGTTGCCAGCCTCGGGTATGTTTCCAGATTTCCATGAGTGGTAGATAAACCACCACCCACAGCAATGTTAAAACCTTTGAGTTCATTATTTTCAATTACTGCAATCAGGCCAAGATCATTTGCCAGCACGTCCACATCGTTGTTAGGCGGAATGCCGATGCCGATTTTAAATTTTCGTGGCAGGTATCTTTCCTGGTACAACGGATCTGTTTCATTATACTCCTGCAGCTTTTCTTCATCAAGCCATATCTCGTAATAAGCCCTTGTTTTTGGCAACAAAAATTTGCTGATCTTATCTGCATAGGCATGTACCTGTTGGTGAAGCGGCGATTCTTTGGGGTTGCTGCTGCACACCACATTTCTGTTCACATCGCCACAGGCGGCAATAGAATCTAATCTTACTTTATCAAAACGCTGCAGCGCAGGCTTTATATTATTTTTTAAAATGCCATGCAGTTGTATCGTTTGGCGGGTAGTAATTTTTATAACACCGGTAGAATATTTTCCGGCTATATGATGGGCTGCCACCCATTGCTGCGGCGTCATAAACCCACCGGGAATACGCAGCCGGATCATAAATGAAAAAAGTTTGTCTAATTTTTTCCCGGCTCTTTCTTCACGCAGGTCACGGTCATCCTGCTCGTACATTCCATGAAATTTTATGAGCGCATGATCGGCTTCTCTTACAGCACCGGTAATTTCATCCTGCAGGCTTTGCTGCAAAGTACCACGAAGCCCGTGGCTCGCTGTTTTAATTCCCTCTATTACTGTTAATTTTTTTTCTTCACTCATTGTATAATTCTTTGTTACCGGCATTTATATTTTCTTCCCACCCTCTTTCTCCCTATTATATCGGGAGAGGCCCGGCTGTAAATCATTATTTTGCTTTTGTACTGACATATCATTTTTTAATTTTCATTCAACAATACTTAAAATTCTGCAAGGGCATTTCTACTTTATTTTTTACAGCTCAATTAAACAGCATCGTAAAATAAACTTAGAGAGTTGCAAAGCCTCCCCCGCCGGGGGAGGTTGGAGGGGGCTTTAATACACATCTTTAATGTACCTGCCATCCGTTTTTAATTGTTCAAAAAATTGTACTGCATCTTCGTTATTTAATTTCCCCTGCTCTTCTATAATTGCCAGCAGCGTTGCTTCCACTTCTTTACTCATTGGGTCTTTTTCTCCACACAGGTAAACAGTTGCACCATTTTTTATCCATTCAAATAATTCAGCAGCTTGTTTCAAAAGTTTGTGATGCACTAAATTTTTTTCATCGCTATTATTTGTAAAAGCCAGGCTTATTTTTGTAAGCGTATCTGTAGCAAACCAGTACTGCCATTCTGTTTGGTATAAAAAATCTGTTGTAAAATTTTCTTCGCTAAAAAACAGCCAGTTGCGGCCTGTTGCACCAATACTGTCCCGCTCTGCTACAAAAGAACGGAATGGGGCAATGCCTGTACCAGGGCCAATCATGATGATATCTTTATCAGCAGCAGGTAAACGGAAACGCTTATTGGTTTGAATAAAGAAGTTAATTGTATCGCCTTCTTTTTTATCTTCCAGAAACTGTGTACACAATCCGTATTTCTTTTTTTGATCCGTTATAAATACATCCTGCAATACAGTGATATGCACTTCGCCATTGTGTGTGGCAGGCGATGAAGCAATATTGTAAATGCGTGGGGCAATAGGGTTCAGGCTTGTTAGTAATGCTTCAAACTGAATTGCATCAACAGGATGCTTCCGTAAAAGGTCAACCAGGTCAACCCTTGATGGGGCAATTTCTTTTTGTGTAACAGCAGCAAACTGTTTGATAGATTTATCCAGCAGGTAACTGATATTTATTTTTTTAGAAAGCAGTTCTTCAACCGTTGCCGTTTCATTTCGCCAGGTAATAGTTTTATTACGATCCAGTTTTGCTGATGTAATAATTTCTTCCACAATCAATGGGTCATTCTCCGGCACAATTCCTATTGAATCGCCGGAAATATATTCCACATCTTCTGCAGCAATTTCAATATGGTAAGTTCTTTTAGCGGAACCTTTCGCATTTAAATTAATATTGGACAAAATGGTGCCGGTAAATATTTTTTTTCCGGTAGTTTTTTTTGTATCAGGAACAATGAGTGGTTTTGCAACAGCAGGCTTAGCATCTTTGGTAGCTACTGACTGCAGTATATTCGTAAACCAGTTATCCGCTTCTGTTTCATAATCAAGATCGCATTTCTGCAGGGCTGCTATTCTGTTGGCGCCTAATTTTTCAAACTGGGTATCTACATCTTCACCGGTTTTACAAAACATAGGGTAAGAAGTATCACCCAAGGCCAACACACCATATTTTAAATTTGGAATGGTAAAACCATTTTTATGAATATGGTCGTAAAACTTTTGTGCAGCCAAAGGGGGTTCACCCTCGCCTTGTGTGCTGATGACGGTAATAAAATATTCTTCTTTGGATAAATCCGTCAACCTATACTGATCAAGGCTTACCAGTTTAACAGGCACGCCATTCTTTTTTGCTTTTGCAGCAAAATCTGTTGCCAGTTTTTTTGAGTTACCAGTTTCTGTACCGTAAGCGATAGTAACTTTTTTATGGGTACTATTTACAATTGGTGCTTCCGTTACCGGGGCTTCTGCAGCAGTAACCAAACCAGATAAATATCCCTTTACCCAAATCAATTCTTCTTTGGTTAAATCATTTACAAAGTCTGATAAAGTTTTTAATTTAGGCTCTGCTAACATGCTTTATTGCTTTTTCATTATCAGTAATAGCACTAACTTTTGCAGTTAGTGGTTTAAAATAATATTCTTTACTTACGGTGTTTTTTAACCATGCAAATTGCCGGTGCAGGGCAACTACTTTTCCTATAATCACCAATGAAGGCGAAAGAAATGATTGTAATTTTAATGTAGTATTGTACTCATATAAATTGCACACCTGAATATTTTGCAATGGAGTAGTGGCCTGCCCGGCAACAGCCAGTAATTTATCTGCAGCAATATTATACTGCGTTAATTTTTCTACTACAGTATTTAAGGTTTCGCTGCTCATGTATAAAACCAGTGTATCATCCGTTTTGGCCAGGTCTTTCCAATAGTCTTCGCTCACCACATCGCTTTTATAATAAGTTAAAAACCGCACGGCAGTTGAATAACCTCTTGCCGTAAGCGGAATACCTGCATAAGCCGCAGCACCCAGAGCCGCCGTTACACCCGGCACAATTTCGTAAGGAATATTATTGGCCACCAGTGTTTCCAGCTCATCCATAATATTTGAAAAAATAGACACGTCCCCGCCCTTCAATCTTACTACCAGCTTACCTTCCAGGGCATATTGCACCAGCAATTGGTTGATTGTTTTTTGTGAGGTAGATATCCCCCGGCGGCATTGTTTGCCAACATAAATAATTTCTGCCTTTGACGAAACATGCTCCTGCAGAATTGCATCGCTAACCAGCCGGTCTGTCAATACCACATCTGCCTGTTGCAGCCATCTTACTGTTTTAAGTGTAACCAATTCCGGGTCGCCGGGGCCGGCAGCCGCAAGTATAACTTTTCCTTTTTGTATTTTTACATTCATTTTATTGTCTATCATTTTAGTAGATTAATAGATCAAACAAAGGGGAGAACAAAAGCCTCACCCCTGTTGTTTAAAATAATCCTTCTACGGATAAATATCTTTC
>JANLQE010000132.1:0-9768 GCA_031367625.1 Bacteroidota bacterium | reverse complement strand
TTTTCATTAAAGGCGGTAAGAAGGCATTTTTAATAATACATTTTTCTACAGGTAACGAAATACGGGGTAAAATATTTTCATTGACAACAATAATTTGTTTTGCAAAATTAAATATTGAACTATCTATAAAATATAAAATTTTATTTTTTTTAGAAGGATAGGAATGCAGGGTTAAAATAATTTTTTTAAAAAAACATTTTGCCACTAAAAGCTGAAATAATCTTAAATAAGTACTGCCACTTTGCACATATATAAGATCGGCTTTAATAATCTTATTTAAATATGCAAACGGATTATAACTTCTAATATTAAAAATCCCTTTTTTCATTATACTGCTCTCATCAATAAAATCCAGTTCATATTCATCCTGAAGCAAATATTTAAGGCGCCATATATGAATACTGATACCGCCTGCCGGTGGGGGTACAGGACCCGTTATGAGAATTCTTTTTTTGTATTCCATATTAATTTAGGGTGAAAAAATGCTATGTCATTTATACCTGGCATAATTTTTTATAACTCAGCTCAAGGCATAAAAACGCCCATAGCTTAGATGAGCAATCTATATTTTTATTTATGTGTAAATCAAAACATTGCCTGATAACGTCAATGTTAATAAAATTATTTTGCACAGAGGTGTTTATTGCATTGCTTAACGAGTCCTTAAGATCATGTGATATCCATTTTTTGAGCGGGAGGTCAAAACCTACTTTTCTTCTGTACAAAATATCATGATCTATATATTTAGAGGCAATTTTTTTAATTAAATATTTGCTTGTATTATTTTTCATAAACAAATCTTTGCGTATGCCTGCTGAGTAATTTACTAACTGGTGGGCTAAAAAAGGTACACGCATTTCTATCGAACTGCTGCTGGTGGGCCTGTCAGACCGGGTTAAGATATCATTTTGCAAACGGTCTTTAATATCAAGATCCATCGCACTTTTTAAATCATACGTTTTTACGGGATGTTCATTTTCAAATTGTGGAATCATTTGTGTAAGCAAATGAGGTTCAAATATCATTGCAGTGCCATAAAAAACCGGCTTATTGAGGGCGTTGTATAGAAAATTGTATTTTTTTGAATTATTTTTATATAAACCAGCTATTACTTTTTTTAAAGGCATATATTTCCCAATGCTATTTATCTTTTTTGTCCAGTTAAAATACTTATAGGCATTGTAGCCGCCAAATAATTCATCGGCACCTTCGCCTGCAAGCAATACCCTGTAATTAAGGCTGCTGGCAAATTGAGATAATTTATACATCAACAGTGCCGAAGGATCGGCTACAATATCATCCTGCGTTTCTATCCATTCATCAATACTGTTTACAAAATCATTTGCATCTACTTTTATTTCATTATAACTGATGCCGTATTTTTTTGCAACTCTTTTTGCATAAACAGATTCATCAAATTTATCATCGTAAAAAGATACTGTAAATGCATTAAGATTAGCTGTTTGTTCTGCTGTAAGAGCCGCTATCAGAGAAGAATCGACTCCACCACTTAAAAACAAACCCACGGGCACATCTGCAACAAGACGGTTTTTTATAGAATCTACAAGTATTTTTTCTATAGATTCCAGTACTTCATTTTCATCTTTATATAATTCCTGTAAGGGCTGCCGTTGCCACCATTTTTTTGATGCTGAAGCTGTGTTTGTTTTGGTATCAAACTCAAGATAGCTTCCAGCTTCCAGTTCAAAAATATCGTCAAAAATAGTAGCAGGTGCCGCAAAAGCCCTGTTTAAATAGTAGTGCCAAAGTTTTGTATGATTTAATCTTTTAGCAGAAAATGTTACTAACGGTGTAATAGTGGATGCAAATGCAAATACCTCATCAGTTTCAATAAAATATACAGGTTTTATGCCTATCCTGTCCCTGCAAATGGTAAGCACCCGGTTTAATTTATTATAATAACCAAAGCCAAACATGGAGTTTGTTTTACCTAAAAAAGAAATATATTCCGTATTCAATCCTTTTAATAAAACTTCTGTATCTGAATGTAGTTTGTAGGTTTGCTGGCTATATTTTAAATCTTTATAATTATATACTTCGCCATTATAAGTAATAATACCTTTTTCATCTTCCATTGGCTGATTTGCATTTCCTATATCAATGATAGAAAGCATGTTTTGAAAAAAATACAGGTTTGGCAGCAGTTGCAGGCTGCTAAACTTATCAGGTCCCCGCATGTGCTGCTTAGTTCTAACTAAGTTTTCAAATTTTTTCAGTTGTGAAACGTTAGCCCCTTTTTTGAAATAAACACCGGCAATTCCGCACATTATGTAAATGTTTTTTATAAATTATGATTTTGAATAACCGGGATATTATTTTCGCGGTTTACAATTCTTTATTATCAGTTTAAATTTATTGTTCGAAAAAAAAGTAAGGTCATCCCACTTACAATATGTTATAAAATACTGCATTTCTTTTCCAATCATCTTAACAAATTTTGATTTGAAAAAGCTTAAATCATCATTGCCAAAATCATCCGTAACTACCATTTTTACTTCAATTGGTTTATTCACATTGTATTGATGTACCTGTGCATACTGCAGGTGGTTAATGCCCTTAAAGGCATGGTCTATACAGCCCACAACGCTGCCATCTTTAAGGTCTATTGTATCTGCAGCCCTGCCCTCAATATGGTCTATATCCGGGACTATAATATTTTGTAATAAATCTCTTCCTTTCACTACAATTTTATCCTCGACAGTGTAACGGATAAAAGGAAAATTTTTATTGTTTAGCGCAGTGGTTATTACTTCTCCTTCTTGATATTCATTTATACTGTAAAGCGGTAGCGGTATGTATTTTTTATTTTTATCCTGAGCAAGTAAAATTGATCTTTCTGAATTGCCATACCAGTCATATATATTGGTTTGTAAAAATGTTTCTATCTTTTCCCTTTCAAAATCGTACAATGTTTCTGATGATGTAAATGCAATTGGCACTTGCCATTTAAGGTTTTTGTTTATCATTTCCTGTGTTATCTTGGCCAGGTAACTGGGAAAAGCTTCTACAGCTACAGGTGCAAATTCTTTAATTAATTTATGATAAAATTCAATAGTACCGGCGTTTATATTAGGGCTGCAGATACATAATGTATTGGCTTGTTTAAAAAATTTATAGCTTGTATTTCTATCCAGTGTTCCCCTGATAGAAAGTAAAGGCTGACCCAGCTTGTAGCCATGCATTGCCCTAAACTGCCTGATATAGGCTTGCTCGGTTATAATACTTTGGGGAGTTCGGCAGATGGTTAAAGGAGAACCTGTAGTACCGCTTGTATATCCGTCTGTTTTAAAAAGTTTTATTCCATGAAAAATTTTATCTTTTTGATTTTGAATATCTCCTCTTTTGATTACAGGTAATTTTTTTATATCTGAAAGGTCTTTTATATCAGTGATATTTATACCATGCTGATGGTATAAATTTTTGTAAAAAAGAGAATTTTTAAAAGCATATTTTAAAAGTGAAAGGAATGCCAGATTGTATTTTTCCAGCAATTTATTTTTATCTAACCGGTACAGGCTTTCTATCTCATACATTTTCCTGAGGGTAAGGCTATTATTTTTAAAATAATGTTTTAAAAAATTGTTCATAAAACAGGTTATTAGGGTAAATAAATATTGCAGGGTTATCTTTTAGGGTTAAATATTTTTTTAAGGTACACAGTTAGATTGGCAAAAGGAATAAATTTTCTTTTTAATGCATCAATTACTATAACACCCTCTGCAAAATTTAAGGTATGTGTTGCATAATTGTAGCTGGTATCTTTTGGTGCATTGATTGTCATATATTGTTCTTCTTCAAATTTTTCTTCTGTAAGAACCGTTATTTTATTAATACTTATAGATTTGCCATAATAAAGTTTGCTGTTTTGAGCTGGCCTGTAAATTTCGCCATCTGTTAAAATAAAATTACCTGCAGGCCGGGAGCCGTTTAAATTATTTTTTACCGGGTTATTTTTGTGCCCGGTAAATGGTCCATCAATTTTATCAGCATAATAAATAAATAATTCATTATTGCTTTGGGTACCCCTTTTTGTTGCAAACAACCAGTACTTATTATTATATTTTAAAATTGTACTGTCCAGTAAGGGCAGGCCGGTAATTATATCTTTTTTTTTAATAAGGGCCATTTTATCAAAATCGTATTCATATACTGTAAGGTTGCCAGTAAGGCTCGCTTCGGGCATTATAAAGGTTTTACCATTTTCTGTAAAAACATTCGGATAAGAAAGATGGCTGCCTGTATCTAAAATTTGTTTTGTAATTACCGGCTTAAAATTTTGATCAACTGTTGTGATTGATATTTTGCCATATTGATCTTTATTTGAAAAATCTTCATAGATCACATTAATATTGCCATCTGTATTTTTAAAGATAAATGGGTCTGCAAAAAAACGGTTAATATCTGGCGCAGGCAGCCATGTAAATAAAGGGTTAAAATTTTTATCTTTTATAATTTGCTTTATATCTGCATTTGCAAAACCAATATTCCATTGCTTTACAAAAAACTTATCAACTATCAAATTTAATAATTTCATTCTTTAAAATTGAAAAAGCTAACCCAAAAACATTATATTCTTCTATTTAAAATTTCATTGTAAAACGATATTGTTTTATCAGCAATATTTTCACAATGATATTTTATAATTGCCACTTCCCTGGCTTTCATTGATACTTTTTGAAGCTTGTCGCTGTTGCAATATAAATTTGTCAAAATATTTTCTAACTGCAGGGTATTTTTATTATTAAACAAATACCCTGTTACTCCATTATCAATCATCTCCCCAATACCACCCACATCAGATGCAACTACTACTTTTGCTGCTCCCATACATTCTGCAATTACCATTGGCAGGGTTTCTTGTTTAGATGGAAGCACCAGTATATCAGAGGCTGCAATATAATTTTTTACAACAGACTGCGGCACCCATCCTTTTAAATGAACTCTGTTATCAAGATTATTTTCTTTTATATAATTCAATACTTTTTGTTTGTATAAATCATCAGCAAACCCACCAATAACAGTAAGGCTGTACTGTATATTTTGAAGTAATAAATTTTTTAATGCCTCTAACAAAAACATTAAATTTTTTCTTTCATTTATAACTCCAATATATAATAAAGAGTTATCCATTAATTTTTTTGGGGGTACATTAAAAAAGGATAAATTAACAGCATTTGAAATAATACAGCATTGGCTTTTTTTAGAAAAGGGATGCAGGTTTAAAGAATATTCCGATAGGTGTATAATGTTGGCCGGATGAAATCCGGATTGTATAATACCATTAAAATATAAATTTATTTTATCAGAAATTTTCTTTTGTGCCCTGCTTTCTGCAAAAGCCATTCCATGCATTGTAAGAAGATAAGGTTTTTTATGCAGCCCAAAAAACTTTGTAAGTAAAAACGAATTGCCCTCTTCAAAATGAATGATATCCGGATTAAATTTTTTTATTTCTTTTTTAATCAAAGAGGAGCCGTTGATAAAATAATTAAACGAATGAAAAGGGTAGTTCCCTTCATTAAGGTAAACGATGTCAATATTTTTGCTAAATTGTAAATTGGTATTTTCTTTTATATCATCATTTAAAGATACAAGCCTTACAATAATATCTTTTTTTTGAAACCCTGTCAGTAAATTAATTACAGCCGAATGTACACCACCTTTAATATCATCTATATTTAAAGGCAAACCCGGAACAAGTATCATAACTTTCATTCTTCCGTTTGGTTTTTATATGCGTTTAAAATTGATCTTTGGTTTTCATCGCCATACTTTTTTGAATATCCAGGGACAACTTTTTGAGTAATAATCTTATAATTATCATTTTGTAAAGCTTCTATAATTTTTGATGCAACCGCCGGCGCATTTGGCTCGGATAGTAATCCATTTTCTCCATTATGAATGTATTCAGAAAATGACCCAACGTTTGTGGCTATTACCATTTTACCTGCCGCTAAAGCCGTCATTACCACTCCGCTTTGTGTGGCATCCCGGTAAGGGCATATTATAAATTTTGCTTCTTCTATTTTCTTTACAAGCTCTTCTGTATTTAAATACCCTTTTATTATTTGTATGTTAGGGCTGTATTTATTAATCAATTGTTCATCAATTTTATAACCATAATCTGCATGGCCCGCAATTACAAATTTTTCGTTTGGGAATTTTGCTAACACTATTGGTATTGCTTCCAGCAAAATATCTATCCCTTTATAAACTGAAAGCCTGCCAAAAAATAAAATGTTTTTTCCGCTTGTTTGCTTATTACTCAAAAAACGGGTAACATAAGAGTAAGGCTGAAGCTTTATTACATGTAATGGTTTTTTTATTTTTTTATAGTAATTGGTAAATTGGCTTTCGGCAAAGGCTGAATAAAAAAAATAGCCTTTAGCTAAAGGAAAAAATATTGATTTTAATATTCTTTGCCGCCACGAACGTTCCCCCGAGTGGGGAGCAGGATCATGTACAGTTATAAACATTTTTTTTGTAAGCGCATAAAAATATAAACCAATGGAGCAGGTAGATATTGAATCGAAATGAAGTACATTGGCCTTGTATTTTTTTAAATACCTGCCTAAAGAAAATGCCGTTTTAAGCGTTCTTAAAGAAAACGCTTTTTTATTTTTATGCACTACAAATTCTACACTGGCCACTCCTTCAAAATAAGGTTTTAAATACTGCCATTTTTCATTGCCCAAAATCATCTCTGGTTTTTCAACCATGTTAAAATTATCCAGATTTGCTACATCAACAATGGTGCTGCTTTTAGAGGATGGAGTGATCTCAATAATCACATGCAACTCTACTTCCTTCTTTATGCTTTGAATGGTTTCTATAATAACATCCAAAAAACCTGTAGAGGTATAATATACAACCACCATAATTAATCTTTTATTAAACTGTTATGCTGTTTTTAAATTTATAAAACTTTAGTTTTTGAAACAATGAGTTGATTTCGTGTATATCTTTTTAAAAAAAACAACCCGGCAATACACCCAAGTATTACCCAGAAACTTATGAATAAATAAATATTATTAAATTCTTTTGACAGCAGATAATATGCAGTAACCAATACACTTCCGCTTACATAAAACACCAGTACACTTTTTTTTGTTGTTATTTTCCTTTTTATTAATATAATATCCTGTATAAAATGAAAAACAATAAAGGAAATAAATATGGAATAATTAACAACAGATAATGATTTAATAAAATGAAAACCTATAAGGCACAGGGCCACGTTTATTACCAGGCTTGCAATATTGCACCACATATCCAGTTTTTCTAATTTTAGGGTAAGTAAAATATTTGCCTGAAACACTGCAGTAGGAAAAATTAATATTGTTAAAAACATTTCTTTACAATAAACAGGGGTTTCAATATATTTTGAACCAAATAAAAGCGGAATAAAAAAATCTGAAAATGAATATACTACCGTAAAAGCAAGCAGGCCGAATAAAGAGTAGCCGATGAAAACTTTTTCATACAATTGAGAAAGTTTTTTGCCGCCTTCTTTTAAGGAGTTGATAAGGATTGGATAAATAGATGTAGAAACTATTACCGGCAAAATTTCTGCCATGGAAAAAAGCTTATACGATACTTCGTAATTAGCAACATCAGTGAGTGTTAATATCTTTGAAATTAAAATATTTCCTATTCGCCAGTAAACAACCGATATACTGCCGATAACCACAAATGACCAGTTAGCCCCAACCATTTGTTTTATTTCTATCCATGACACTTTTACTTTTAATATTTGGGATAAATGAATAGAATTTGAGCTTCCAATACGCAGAAATAAATTTAAAGTTATTAATCTCAGCAAAATTAAAAACACAGCTAAATATAAAATGGGTATAGGATAAATAAATAACGTGCAGGCAATTAAAAATTTTAGTACCGCTTCTATGCTGAGAATAATGAATGATTTTTTTTGATCAAATTCGGCTACGTTAATAAATCTTATTACATAAATAATATTATCGAAAATTACATTAATGCCAATAAGTAACGATAATGACCTTACTAAAGTATTACTGTATAAACCAAATGCTAAGGCGATATTGACTCCATAAAACAGTATCCCGATATATAACTGGATTTTAAAAAATTTATCTGTAAGTGCAGTTTTATTATCTGTATGCATTAACTCCCTTACAAACCAATAGCCTAAGCCCAATGAGGAAAAGCCCACTACAAATGAATAAAGCGTATTTGCGATTATGTAGTTTGCAAAATCGGATGTAGAATATTGCCTTGCTACAACAATAAAAAAAACACTAAATAAAATATTCTGAAAAATATTTGCAAATATGCCCCAAAAACTGTTTTTAAATAAATTCGTTTTAAGTTTTTGTGCCAAAGAATTAAATAGCTTACTCTTGCTCTTCATAGTCCGGTAAAAATCTTTTATAGTTTGTAATAAGTAAGCAAATGAGTGTAACAACCATTACCCTGATGCGGATATCCACTAAAGAATAAACGGTATAAAAACCAATAACCCAACTTATAATTCCTGATATTAATAATAAGAAAGTGATGTCACGCCATTTTAAAAAACTTAAAAACCCTTTTATTATTGGGATTAATATGAACGACATAAGTGCTGTAAATCCAACAATTCCATATTCAACCAGGTATTTTAAATAACCGCTTTCCGGATGATCAAAATAAAGTATTTCATTACCTACCATCCAGTGCTGCTCAGGATTATGAACAGAAACATAATTTGCATAATCACCGGGGCCAATACCCACTATAGGATGATTTAAGAAAATCTTATAAGCATCCTGCCAAATTGAAAAGCGGAAATCGTAAGAATCTGACAAATCATCTGACCGTTTAAAAAGCGGAAAGCTATCCTGAAAATTATATACAACGATAAACAAAGCTATACCTATCAACAAAGCATATATCCTGTATTTAGCATTACCAAAAAAAACTATTAAAGAAAAGCCAATCAACCATCCTCCAAATCCCCCTCTGCCGCCTGTAGAAAAAATTGCAACTAAGGTAAGAAGCAATAAAACATAATTTTTTACGGGCAGTTCTTCACTGTCCCGATCTTTTACCAAACATAGAAAACTTGTACCGGCAAGAAACTGTGAAAACGTTTGCGGATCTAGAAAAAAGCTGGGATAACGTATAAGGCTATCTTCTAAAATATTTGGGTTTTGAGTTCTTGACAAAGAAAAAGAGACACCGAAAATAAACTGACAGGCTAAAAATATTAAAGCAAAAATCAATACCGTTTTAAGTGCAGATATAATTGAGTAAAAGAAAAACTTATCTGCGAGGCATTCTTCTACTAAAATTTTTGCAAAAATAAAAGTGCTAAAAAATTCTATTGTAGTCCTTAAACTGTCAATTTCTAAAGATTCGGCCAGGAATGCGCCAAAAATACCTGATAATAAGAGTAAAATAAATAAAACAGTGTAAATTTTTTTTCCGGCAAGCTGCACTTTTTTTTGCCTGTAAAAAAACAGAAAAAAAACAAATGTTATTAAATAAAAATTATTTAGCATAAATAACAGCACCAGTTAATTTTTTAGCGAGGTTTTTAACTGCTATTTGTATTTTTTTTACCTTCTCATATGATGGAAATTTATGGCCAGCGGCATATTGTCTTAAAAGACTTGGATTTAATTCTGCTCCCGCTGCAATTGAGGATATTTTTAATTCATTAAATTCTTTAAAGAAAGCCTGCAGATCATAGGAAACAGTTATTTCCAAATCAGCAGTTTTTATTTT
>JANLQE010000117.1:0-2871 GCA_031367625.1 Bacteroidota bacterium | reverse complement strand
CCATAAAGTGCAAACCACCCGGCACCGTATAAAAGCAATTCTTACAAATGAAAATTACCAGATCATTTTTTCTGATACGCCTGGTATTATAGATCCAAAATACAAACTACACGAAAAAATGATGCAGGCGGTAAAAGGAAGCCTGGAAGATGCTGACGTAGCTTTATTGATTGCCGATGCAAGGGAGGATACAAAAGAGAGCCATGAAATTTTTAAAAACCTTCGTTTAAAAGCCCCGGTAATTGTAATTCTAAATAAAGCAGATGCCGTAAAAGATGAAACAACTTTAACTGCCGCAAAATCTTTTTTTGAAGAACAGGAATATTGCAAAGAAGTACTTATTATTTCGGCCTTAAAGAAAACCGGTATAGATATTTTGCTGGAGCGTATTCTTAACTATTTACCGGAAGGCCATCCATTTTATGAAGGCGATGACCTGAGCGATATGCCCACAAAGTTTTTTGTGAGTGAATTAATCAGGGAAAAAATATTTCAGCTTTACCAGGAAGAATTGCCTTATCACACAACTGTATTGGTGCAGGAGTTTAAAGAGAAGACTACATTGATAAAAATTTCTGCAGATATTATTGTACAGCGGGATACACAAAAGGGTATTATTCTGGGGGAAGGCGGCAAAATGATAAAGCAATTGGGCACGCTTGCCAGGAAAGACATAGAAGAATTTTTAGACAGTAAAGTGTTTTTAGAACTGTATGTAAAAGTGCGGCCTAAGTGGCGGGACAGTGATTTGTATTTAAAGGAGTATGGGTATTAAACCCCTACGCCACTAAAGGGGAACCGGTAGTTTGCAAATTGACAGCATCATTTATTTCAGCAATCCAAATAAAGATTGATTGAATAACTAATAAAGATTCAACCTTAGTTCCCCTTCAGGGGGTCAGGGTTATTATAAACATTAAAATTAAGTTCCCCTTTAGGGGACAGGGGTATGAGTTTTACAGTAGCAATAACAGGAAGGCCCAATGTAGGGAAAAGTACATTTTTTAACCGCTTGCTGGAGCAGCGCAAAGCCATAGTAGATGATACCAGTGGCGTAACGAGAGACAGGCAATATGGCGTGGCTGAATGGATTGGCAAGTCATTTAATTTAATTGACACCGGTGGCTTTGTGGCAAAAACAACAGATGTGTTTGAGGTAGAGATCCGCAAACAGGTACTGATAGCCATAGAAGAAGCTAATGCCATAATATTTATGGTAGATGCAGCTACAGGTATTACTAACCTGGATGAGAGCATGGCAGAGATGCTTCGCAAAAGTAAAAAGCCCGTTTTTCTGGTGGTAAATAAAGTAGATAATCATTCCCGGCTTTTAGAAGCAAGCGAATTTTACAGCCTTGGTTTTGAACATATTTTCTTTCTTTCCTCTATCAGCGGAAGCGGCACCGGCGAATTGCTTGATGCCATTGCAGCACTAATTTCTGATAAAGATTCTGAAGAAGCATCTGCGGTAAGTGAAGTACCAAAATTTGCCATTATCGGTCAACCAAATGTTGGCAAATCTTCTTTATTAAATGCCCTTATTGGTAAAGAAAGAACTATTGTTAGCGATATAGCAGGTACTACCAGGGATACCATTCATACGCAGTACAATTTATTTAATAAAGAATTTATTTTAATAGATACTGCAGGTATCCGCCGCAAAACAAAAGTGCATGAAGACCTGGAATTTTATTCTGTAATACGGGCTATAAAAGCCATGGACGAATCTGATGTGTGCTTATTGCTGCTGGATGCAGGCAAAGGCATTACGGCACAGGATCTATCTATATTTTCTATGGCGGTAAAAAAAGGCAAAGGAATAGTAGTGCTGGTAAATAAATGGGACCTGGCAGAAAAAGGCACCAACACTGCCAGGGATTACGAAAAAGAGCTAAAGAAAAAACTGGCTCCATTTTCTGATGTGCCCATTCTTTTTATTTCTGTTACAGAAAAGCAACGTATATTTAAAAGCATAGAAGCAGCATTACAGGTTTTTGAAAACAAGCACCGCAAAGTACCCACATCAAAACTTAATGATGTAATGCTTAAAGCGATAGAAACCTTTCATCCACCGGTTGTAAGAGGTAATGCGGTTAAGATAAAATATGTAACCCAGTTACCAACTTTTAACCCAAGCTTTGGTTTCTTTTGCAACTTTCCGGATGATATTAAAACACCGTATAAAAATTATTTAGAAAATAAGATCAGAGAAAATTTTGATTTCAGCGGCGTGCCCATAAGACTGTTTTTTAGAAAAAAATAAATATAAACTATTACAACTTTGGTATTATATCCCTGCTTCTGCTGTGCTTTTAAAAAGACTGCATAACCAGAAAATCAATTTATTTTACACAAAATATTAAAACAAAAAAACTTAAAATGAAAAAATTATTAGCAATACTGTTTCTATCAACAATCATGACCGCCTGCAGTGATGAAAAGAAAGTTGATGCAACAATTACAACTACTATTGATACGGCCTCTATTACCACAGATGCTAAAAAACTGGCTGCAGATGCAGATAAAATAATGGATAAAATGGCTGACAGCTCAAAAAAAATTATGAATAGTATGGCTGATTCAGCAAAGAAAATGGTAGATAAAATGGGGGACAGTGCCAAGAAAATGATGGATAGGGCTGGTGATAAAATGAAAGACAAGATGAATATAAAACACTGATCAATATAAAATATTTCACAAAAGAGCTTCTCAAAAAGAGGCTCTTTTATTTTTTACATCCATTAGTTTAACAGCATTACCCAATTTTGAATGCAACCCATTTTGTGCTACAAAATTTTTATAGAAAAATATTGTAGCACAAATTTTGTACAGGAAATAAGACTGTATGATTTAAAATATTAAACTGTAAGG
>JANLQE010000109.1:0-9843 GCA_031367625.1 Bacteroidota bacterium | reverse complement strand
ACCTGCGGGACTATACGTAATTCAAATAATAAATAATACTTTCAGGCAGGCAGAACGAATTATAAAACAGTAAGGTAGATTCATGTGTAAGTTAGGGGTCAGCGTTAGGGGCTGATCCCTTTTTTATGCGGTAAACCTACTCAAATTTATGGGCTGCAGTAAGTGATTTTTAACAGGATTAGTGTGCCGAACCTAAGATAAATTTTAATTTCATTGCTTCGCCCGGCCATCTGTTCACTATCATCTGTATTCATTCACCTGTCATTCGTTCCATCCTTATCTTTGTAAAACACAATCACAGTTTATAATAAATACCATAATAAATGCCTGCTTACAAACATCTTTTTTTTGACCTGGACCATACCCTATGGGATTTTGACAAAAATGCCAAAACGTCTCTTACAGATATTTATGCTCATTTTGAGCTGAACAATAAGGTAGATGCAGCGTTCGAAGATTTCTACAGAAAATATCTTCATCACAATGAAATTTTATGGGCCCGGTACGAAAGGGGAACAATAACAGCCGAAGAATTAAAATGGAGGCGCATGTGGCGTACGCTGATGGATTTTAAAATTGCTGATGAAACGCTTTCTAAAAATATAAGTACTAAATTTTTAGAAATACTGCCTACAAAAAAAGAAGTATTTCCATACACTTTCGAAATATTAAAATACCTGAAAGATAAAAATTACACCCTTCATTTAATTACAAATGGTTTTGAAAAAACACAATGGAGTAAATTAAAAAACAGCGGGCTTGATGATTTTTTTACGCAGGTAATAACATCCGAAGCAAGCAACAGCCTGAAACCCAAAAAAGAAATATTTGATTATGCTATTGAAAAAGCAAATGCAAAATTAAAGGAAAGTATAATGATTGGCGATAACCTGGATGCCGATATACAAGGCGCTATAAATGCCGGTATGGATTCTGTTTTTGTAAATCATATTAACGCTACAGCATTAATAAAACCTACCTATACCATTACACACCTTAATCAGCTGGAAGATATTTTTTAAATTCCGGACACAAAAAAACCTCCCTTAAAAGAGAGGTCGTAAATAATTTTGGCAGCAATTACATTTTAGCAGTTTTTGCTTTGTCTTTGCAACAATCTTTTGAAGCTTTTTTGGAGCATGCTTTTCCACAACTTTTCTTTCCACCTTTTCCGCCTTCGGCAAAAGATATGCCTGATACTAAAAATGCTGCTGTAGCTAATACAAATATTTTTTTCATTTATTATTTTTTGATGTGATTAAACAACGTAAATATAAGAGTAAAATGGTAAAGGTTTGCAGACTGCCTTTTTAAAATGTTAAACTAAAATCTAAATAGTAGCAATAACATCTATACCGCCTTTTACAACCTGGTTTAATGCCACATTTATTTTAGTTCCTGCAGGCAATATCAGATCTACCCGGCTGCCAAATTTTATAAAGCCCATTTCAGTTGCCTGCGTTACTTTTTGCCCTACTTCCAGGTAGTTTACTATTCGCCTGGCTACTGCCCCGGCAATCTGTTTTACCAGCACTTGGGTATTATTCTTTTTTATCACCACAGAATGCCTTTCATTTTCTGTAGATGACTTAGGGTTCCATGCCACTAAATATTTCCCTTTATGATATTGGCTATACAGCACCTCGCCACTAATGGGATTGCGGTTTACATGCACATTTGCGGGGCTCATAAAAATAGAAACCTGCAGGCGTTTATCTTTAAAATATTCTGTATCTGTAATTTCTTCTATTACCACCACTTTGCCATCACAGGGAGAAACAACCGCATAATCATTATGGGTGTAGTTGCGCTCCGGAATGCGAAAAAAAGAAACTACAAAAAGCAGGAAAGCCAGGCTGATAAAAAATAAAATAGCACAGAGCCACAAAACTGAAGCGCCAAAGAACCAGAACATTAAAACATTGATGACAGCAAAAAGCAATGTTACAATAGCAATAGATTTATATCCTTCTCTGTGTATGGTCATTTTAAACAAACATTAAGCGGCAAATGTACGGGAAAAGGTTCAAGAGGTTCCAAAGGTTTAAGAAGTTCAGGTGCATTTTGCAAGATTCAAATTTGGAGAAAGATTTTACAGTTCAATAGGTTTGGCAAGCTTAAAATGAACAAAAGTTAAAACGTTTAGCACCTCTTAAAGCCCGTGGAGCTGCGGAGACTTTTTGCCGCTTAATTTTCTATCAACATTTTTACATACAACCACACAAAAGGCGTGGCCACAAGCAGCGAATCAAAGCGGTCTAAAAAACCACCATGCCCCGGCATAAAACTACCGCTGTCTTTTACATTGGCCATCCGTTTCAATTTACTTTCCAGCAAATCGCCCAGGGTGCCAAATACAGCACAAAGAGATGCAATAATTATCCAATGCCTTGCACCAATAATTTTTAGTGCCGGAATAAAATAACCCAATAACCCAATAAAAGCTACACATAAAACAGCACCGCCGATTGTACCTTCCCAGGTTTTTTTAGGAGAAATTTTACTAAAGGGCGTTTTGCCAATAAACGAGCCAACAATATATGCCATGGTATCATTTATCCAGATAGAAAAAATAATAGCGCAGGGAAATAGTGGCGAATATTCTGTACTGTTTATGGCCTGCTGATGGTCGGCGGCATTTCCGTTAATTCCCAAATCAATCATCATCATCAAGGGCATAATGATATAAAAAAATGCAAGGGGTACAAAGAAAAAATATTTTTTGCTGTTTATTTTTTTTACTATTTTACTAAACTCGTACAGGCAACCAAACATGATGGTGGTGAACAGTGCAATAAATCCCCACATATTTATAAATAAGCCTGCAAGCATTACCACTGCAAAAATTACAGCCGTAAGCGATCTTGTTTTTAGTGTGTGAATATTTATTGCCACAATTAATTATTATCTGCGTTTGCAAATGAGCGGAAGGGATCTTCTTTTGCTATGAGTAATTGTTCCTGCGCATCAATTTTTACACGGTTTTGTATAGAGAATTTATTTAGCAGTATAAATAAAAATATTAAAATGGCCAGGGCTGTTACGCCGGCCCACCAGGGATAAGATGGATCTAATTTATTTAAATCAAGTTTTTCTGCTTTTAAGCTCATATAAAACAATTGCGCTAATGCAATGGTATTATTTAAAAAATGCGCAATAATATTTACCCATATATTTTTACTCTTATGATATAATAAGCCCAGCATAAAACCCAATGCAGCCCTGCTTAAAAAAAGATAAACAGACATGTGTATTAAACTAAAAACAAGGGAGGTAACCAGTATAGCAATAAAAGGTTTTTTCCACCAGCGCACCAGCAGGTTTTGCATTGCTCCTCTAAAAAAAACTTCTTCAAACATTGCCGGAAAAAAAGCTATAATAACAATTGCCATTAAAAACTCCGGCCAGCTTTTCAGGTTGCTAAGTGCCACCACCTGTGCGTTGTAGGCATCTTCCATATTTTTTGCTGTTACATCCAGGCGGGGGAAATGGGCAATAATAGTTTTGCTTATATCTGCCAGCGGAGCCGCTATTACATTGGCAGCAAAAATGATAAAAAAACCTATCAGCAGTTGGTAAGCGTTCAGGTATTTATTAAACCCCAGCCAGAATTTATTTTTGCCATTGGTAACCCAGGAGTATAAAACTGATGGCACAAATAATAAAAAAAAAGTACCTGCAACCTGCATAAGCCTTGCCAGCCCAATATTTTTCGGATCCATCATGGCCTTTATAATTGTATCCGGAGAAGAAAATATTGAAGTGCCCTCAGGCACCATTTTTATCGCAATAATTAACTGTGCCACTGCCGTAAAAATAAAGCCAACCCCCAGAAAAACGAATAACAATCCCAGTTGTCCCCAACCCGAAAACCCTTTAACACTTTTGTATTGCATACGCTAAGCTGATTAGTTGTAAATTTGCAGCCGCAAATATACAACTATAGATATGCCCAAAATAGGCCACATACAATTACCAAAATTTCCCCTGCTGCTGGCGCCGATGGAAGATGTAAGCGATCCACCGTTCAGGGCTGTATGCAAACAAAACGGCGCAGACCTTATGTACAGCGAGTTTATCAGCAGTGAAGGACTGATAAGGGATGCCATGAAAAGCAGGCAAAAGCTGGATTTCAGCGAAGAAGAAAGGCCTTTTGGTATTCAGATTTTTGGTGGCGATGAAGATGCCATGGCAATGAGTGCCCGCATTTGCGAAACCGTAAACCCCGACCTGGTGGATATTAATTTTGGCTGCCCCGTAAAAAAAGTAGTAAGCAAAGGTGCCGGTGCCGGGGTTTTAAAGGATATATCCCTGATGGTGCGGCTAACCGAGGCCGTTATAAAAAGTACCAAGCTGCCGGTAACGGTTAAAACACGTTTAGGCTGGGATGACAATACAAGAAATATTGAAGAAGTAGCAGAGCGTATGCAGGATATTGGCGTGCAGGCGCTGGCCATTCATGGGCGCACCCGCTGCCAGTTGTACAAGGGCGAAGCAGACTGGACACTGATTGGAAAAGTGAAGAACAATCCCCGGATGCATATTCCCATTTTTGGTAATGGTGATATTGACAGCCCACAAAAAACACTGGAATATAAAAATCGCTATGGCGTAGATGGTATTATGATTGGCCGTGCTGCAATTGGTTACCCCTGGATATTCAGGGAAATAAAACACTACCTGCAAACACAAACCATATTGCCACCACCCACTTTACAGGAGCGCATAGACGTATGCAGAACGCATTTATTCAAATCAGTTGAATGGAAAGGCCCCATTGTAGGTATTAATGAAATGCGCAGGCATTATACAAACTATTTAAAAGGCCTGCCGGGGATAAAAGAGTTTCGGTATAAATTAGTTACGCTAAACTCACCCGAAGCCGTAAACGAAGTACTGGAAGAGATCAGTACTCATTATAAAGATTACCAGTTTGAGCGTATGCCGATTGAGATCATTAATTATCATGAGAAATGTCCGCTGTAGGAGATTTTTTTTGTTGGCCCAACCGCAGAATATCTATTTAGCTTCATCCAATGACTATCGCATGGCAGAGTTTATCCTGAGGAACGAAGGGTACACTTGTACAGCATATCTGTATTACCGACATTGCGAACGCAGTAGCCGTCATTGCGAACGCAGTGAAGCAATCTTAGTTCCAGTTAAAAAAACAATTTATTATTTGTAAATAAGATTGCTTCAAACATCCCTTCCCACAAAGCTCTACTGATTTTTTAGCAATGACTTAAAGTTTAATAAGTTCATGCGAACGCAGTAGCCGTACTACAAACACATAAACTGCTGGAAGATTATTTAAAATTGCATCACATTATAATTTCTCCGTAAACTCTTTCAATCCCTTTGTATAAACCTTAGCCCTACTTTCAGCGAAATAATCCGCACCCAGACTTATGGCCGCTTCTATAGCAAGCGCAACGCCCAGCCCAATCCAAAAAGCTTTTGTACTATCATTTCTAAAATAGACAAAAAGAAAAATGCCTGCAAGCAATAGAAAGATTTCAGTATAGCGGTAAATAACAAAATTTTTATTGACAGTTTCCATACGCGGAATCTCTTTTACTTTTAATGCAGCAGGGTTCATATCATAAGCATAAACATTTTGGCGGCGGTCTGCGTCGCTGCGCTGGTAAACAGTATAGCCCACCACCAGGTGCATAATGCCAACAATAAAAAACGGAATAGCAGCACCTTTATACCAGTTTATTTTTATAAAAAAGAAAAAAATTATTGCCAAAGTGATAGCGGCAATACCGATGATAATAAAGAGCAGGCTCTCATTTTTTTCGGCAATAAAATACTTCTCAATATCAGTTTTAGAAAACATGTTTTTAATTTAATAAAAATTTATTCGTTTATCGCTTCTGCAATTTCTTTGCCCATTGGCTCTACACCTGCTTCAAAAAAATGGGTAAGGTTCCCCTTTTCATCTACCAGGTATTTACAAAAGTTCCAGGACGGTGCCGTATAATTCCACCCATTTTTATTTTCGTCTGTCAGCCACTGATAGACTTCATTCTGAGCTGCGCTTTTTATAACGGTACTTTTTTTGGCCAGCGGAAAAGTTACCCCAAAGTTTATTTTACAAAATTTGGCAATGGTATCGTCCGCTTCTTTTTCCTGAAATCCAAAATCATTTGCCGGAAAACCAATAATAAAAAGCTGGTCTTTATATTTTTCATGCAGAGCCTGTAAGCCATCATATTGCTTAGTGTAGCCACAATCAGAAGCAGTATTTACCAGCAGCACTTTTTTGTTTTTTAAATCAGCAAATGAAAATTGCTGGTTATTATTCAGTGTTATTTTCAGATCGTAAAAAGAGGTATTTGCCAAAGCCGAAGATTTTTTTGATTTATTATTTTTCCCAAAGAGGGAAGTGAGTGAACTGAAAAAGGGGTAAAGTAATTTTAATAATTTCTGCCGGGTAGTCATTCGGTAAATTTAGCCAATAAGTTTTTTAAAAAAATTTAGCCTGCCGGCATACGGCGGGTATTTTATAGAAAGATCAAGCCAGGTAGGCGTTTTAAGCACTGCTTTTTTGTGGCTGAAAGTATCAAAACTAAAACGCCCGTGGTATTTACCTGTACCACTTGTTCCCCTCCCGCCAAAGGGTAAATGATGATTTAATAAATGTACGCTGGCATTATTTATGCAGCCACCGCCAAAAGCCACAGCCTGCAGCCATCTCTTTTCTTTTTCTTTATTATTTGTAAAAAGATAAAAGGCCAGCGGATTTTTATGGCGGGCTATTATCTGCAAAGCCTCTTCCATTCCCGTAAAAGAAATAATGGGCAGCAAGGGGCCAAATATCTCATCATTCATAATGCCGCCATCCAGGTTTATATTATCCATCAAAGTAGGTTCTATAAATAATTTTTCCCGGTTTGTTTTTCCACCGTATAATATTTTACCATCCCTTAAATAACTTACCAGCCTGTCAAATTGTTTTTCGTTGATGATCTTGCCATAATCATAACTGGTTTCTGCATCACCTTTAAAAAAAGTTTCAATCGCCTTTTTTAATTCTGTTACCAATGCATCTTTTTGAGAAGCGTGTACGAGCACATAATCGGGTGCTACACACATTTGGCCGGCATTGGAAAATTTTGGAAAAGCAATGCGTTTTGCAGCAACTTTTATATCAACTTCTGCTTCTACCACGCAGGGGCTTTTGCCACCTAATTCGAGTGTAACAGGCACAAGATTTTTAGCCGCATTCTGGTAAATTATTTTACCTACAGCAGTACTACCGGTATAGAACACATGATCAAAAACAAAGTTGTCCATCATTTCAGTTATAACGGTTGCACCATCCCCTTCTATTAATAAAATATACTGTTCATTAAATATTTCTGCTAACATCTTTTTCATAATGGCCGAGGTAGCCTGGGCAAATTCAGATGATTTTAATACCACACAATTACCGGCAGCCATAGCGCCAATTAACGGCGTAAACAATAATTGAAAAGGATAATTCCACGGGCTGATGATGAGTACAACACCTAATGGTTCTGCTATAATCAAACTTTTGGAAGGTAAATTAGCCAGGTTGGTACGCACTTTTTGCAACTTCATCCAACTGCTCAATTTTTTAATGGCATTTTTTAATTCTGAAAGAAAAAAACCATTCTCTGTAATCCAGCATTCTTCAGGACTTTTCTTAAGATCTGTATGCAGGGCTTCAAATATTTCCAACTCATATTTCTGTACTACCACCAGCAGTTTCTGCAGTTGCTGCTGCCTGAAATCATATTCTTTGGTGATGCCTGTTTCAAAAAAAACACGCTGGGCTTTTAGTTTATTTACAAGGTCCATTGCCTTAAATTTGCCTTAAAGTTAGTCACAATTTTATGACAGATGAACAATATATGCAACTGGCAATACAGGAAGCACAAAAAGCTTTTGATAAAAATGAAGTACCTATTGGGGCTATATTGGTTATGAATAATAAAATTATTGCAAAAGCCCACAACCAGGTAGAGCTGCTGAACGACAGTACTGCACATGCAGAAATTTTAACTTTGACAACAGCCTTTAATTATTTGGGTAGTAAATACCTGCCGGATGCTGTTTTGTATGTAACTGTAGAACCCTGCCTGATGTGCAGTGGTGCATTATACTGGAGCAAAATAGGCAGGGTTGTTTTTGGTGCCTATGATGATAAAAACAGTTACAGAAGAGCGACGGGTAGCAATAATCCTTTTCATCCTAAAACAAAAATTGATGGTGGTATTCTGGAGGAAGAATGCAGCCAATTGATGAAAGATTTTTTTAAAGCAAAACGATAGTAAAATGCTATACCTGTTTTCAATTACCTGACCGCACCGCAATCTTTCTACCTCGTTTTATTATGATGAAAATTTTCGAAATAAGAAACATCATTTTAAAATAATGGGAACTGAATTATTTAGGCTTTAATTTTGTAATAACATATAAATACATTTTACACCTTTAAAAATTATACTATGGCATTTACATTAGCTCCTCTTCCTTACGAATACGAAGCCCTGGAGCCGCATATTGACAAACTTACTATGCAGATTCATCATGATAAGCACCACCAGGCTTATGTAGATAATTTAAACAAGGCTATTGCAGGTACGGAAAACGAAAATAAAACAATAGAAGAACTGGTAAAAAATGCCGGCATCATAAGCCCTGCTGTACGCAATAATGGTGGCGGGCATTGGAACCATACTTTCTTTTGGAATATCCTTGCAGCAAATGCAGGTGGCACTCCATCCGGAAAATTAGCTGACGCAATTACTGCTGCTTTTGGATCTTTTGATGCCTTTAAAGAAAAATTTAACCAGGCAGGCATTACCCGTTTTGGTAGCGGCTGGGCATGGCTGATTGTAAAAGATGGTAAACTTGAAGTAAGCTCTACACCTAACCAGGATAATCCTTTAATGGATGTGGCAGAGGTAAAAGGAACGCCAATTTTAGGTGCAGATGTTTGGGAACATGCCTATTATTTAAAATACCAGAATAAGCGTGCCGATTACCTTGCGGCTTTCTGGAATGTTGTTAACTGGGCCAAAGTATCAGAAATATTTGAAGGAGCAACCAAATAATATTTAATTTGATATTTATACTAAAGGCAGCAATATTATTATTGCTGCTTTTAATTTTCTACAGGCTGATAGTGTAAATAGTTCTACGCTTTTTCATTTTATCATTGAATAATATCCCCCTTATCAATTAATTTTTAATGGCAGCATCTTTGGTATTTAAAACATGCAAATCATATTCATAATTTCAATTTAATTTTATGCCTTTTATTAAATCAGCTCAAAATAATACTGATCCGGTAAATATTTATTACGAAGACCTTGGCAAAGGGAAAACTGTTGTATTTATACACGGCTGGCCATTAAGTGGCGCTATGTGGGAATACCAGGTAACGCAATTACCTCAGCAGGGAATGCGATGTATAACTTATGACAGGAGAGGGTTTGGTAAATCTGACAGGCCATTTTCAGGTTATGATTATAACAGCCTTGCAGGAGATTTAAAATCATTATTAGACGAACTAAATTTAAACGATGTTACACTGGTGGGCTTTTCCATGGGTGGCGGAGAGATTGCAAAATATTTTTCTTTATATGGCGGGGCAAGAGTGAGTAAAGTAGTATTGGTAAGTGCAGTGGTACCTTACATGCTAAAAACCAACGATAATCCTGATGGCGTACCGCAGGAAGAGTTTGATAAAATGGCCAAGGGCATGATAGAAGACCGCCCTGCTTTTATGGAAACTTTTAATAAAGACTTTTTTGGTGTAACTATGGTACATCACCCGGTAAGTGCAGCATTTTTAGCAAACAG
>JANLQE010000097.1:0-22169 GCA_031367625.1 Bacteroidota bacterium | reverse complement strand
CATTTATTACATAGTTTGTTTTTGCGTTAGATAAACCTACACTTCTCAGGATATCAAAATCCAGCGCTAAAATATCTTTTGGAGAGGGCGTTTTCTTTTTAAATAATTTAAGGAACCTGCCATAAATAACATCTGCCACTTTTGTACTCAATTGCTGGCTGATGATAGAAGCGCAAAGATGTAAATGAATATTATCTCTTTTAGTAATCACATATTCTTCCTGTAGAGAAAATACTTTTTGTAATTTTTTGTCTTTGCTGAGGTGTAACCTGTGGCTCATGGTTAAATTTAAAAAAGAAAAGTAACAGTAGAATATATTTTTTTGATTTTTGACTTTTTACTATCGATAGTCAAAAGTAGTGTTTTGTATTAATTTTTTGTTCCCGCCGGGTAACCATCAAATAAATTCCAAAGCTCATCCTGCAGGTTCCCGTTTCCTGGTTTCCCGACCAACATCACAAATTGATTAAAGTAACCATTTTCTTTTTGTATAATAATTTTATCTACAATTTCATTTATTGACTTAAAGAATAAATAATTATTTTTTTAGAAAAAAAATAATTTTCTCAAACATTTATCATTACACCCTAAGATAAATAGCTAACTTATTCTTTCAAACTTTTTAATGCAACCAACCACTCTACTGCTTTCTCCACTTTTTAAAATGCTTAATGATATTAAACCTATAAGTGAGGCACTTGAAACGGCACTTATAAAAAGCTTTAAGCCAAAGCAAATAAAAAAAGGTATCATGATGTTGCAGGAAGGAAATATCTGTGAAAATTTATGGTTTCTTGCAGATGGGCTGCTAAGATCTTTTCATACCATGGGGAATAGAGAAATTACATCCCGTATAATGTTTACCAATCATATTGTTATTTCGCCGGGCAGTTTTTTTACCCAAACACCAGCCACCGAAGCCATAGAAGCATTGACAGACTGTACCGTGGCAACACTTTCTTTTGAAAACCTACAGCAGATTTATGAAAAATTCCCGGAGTTTAATTACCATACCAGGCTTATTACCGAACAGTATTTTTATAAGCAGGAGCAAAGATTATATATGCTACGCAAACATGATGCGCTATCCAGATACAAATATTTTCTGGAACATTATTCCGCTTTTCTACAGGCTATTCCGCAAAAACAGGTTGCCTCTTTTTTAAACATGAATCCTGAAACCCTGAGCCGTACCCGCAGCAGGTTTAGTAAAAAATAAAAATGAGGGAGTTTTTTATTTATTGACTTATGTCAACAGGGGTAAGTGATGAATTAGTATATCTTTATCAACCTGGTTAAATGCAGGATAAGAGCATTAAAATAAAATTATGGGTAGTTCACATATTGTAAAAATAGCAAATTACGCTCCGCAAAGAATTGTGTCAAATGCCGAGATGGCGTATTTAATAAATAGTGAAAAGATAATACTGAACGGAGATTTGCTGAAGGAAAAATTTGGAATAGAGGAAAGACGGTTTGCTGACGAAGAAGAGCAGGCATCTGATCTGGCAGTAAAAGCGGCGTTAAAAATTTTAGAGCCGGAAGATTATACTACAATTGATTGCCTGATTTTTGCATCAGGCAGCAGTGATATGATTGAGCCGGCAACGGCAAGCATTATTCAAAGTAAATTAAAACTTTCATGCCCGGCATTTGATATTAAAAATGCCTGCAATAGTTTTGTTTGCGGCATACAAACGGCCAATGCATTAATAGTAAGTGAAACTTATAAAAAAATTCTTTTGCTTTCTGGCGAAAAATTAAGTGCCATAATAAAATTCAGTTATGAAGATAATGCAGAGTTTATGAAGCGCTTTGCTTCGTTAAGTATGGGAGATGCCGGGGCAGCGGCTATTTTAGAAAAGTCTGATAGCGATAGCGGCATATACGCACAAAAATTTCAAACCAACGGCGAATATTGGGAATTATGTACAGTGCCTGGCGGAGGTTCATTACATCCGCATGATGGTTCAAAAGTTTATTTTGAAGGCAGAACCACAGAAATGAGAAAAGTATTTTTTGAAAAGAAGGGTAAAATAATTGAAAATGCCCTGAACGAAGCCGGCTGGTTACTAAGTGATCTTGATCTCGTTTTTATGCATCATGTATCGGTACAAACATTTGAAATGGTAGCCAATGACCTTCATATTTCCAAAGACAAATTTTATAACGTTTTTGAAAATTATGGAAATATGGCCGCTTCCTCTATCCCCTTTGCATTAAGTGATGCATACAATAAAAATATATTAAAAAAAGGAAATAAAATTATGCTTCTGGGGCTGGCCTCGGGAATCAGTATTTCCGTACAGCTTTTAATTTGGTAGTAATGCATAACAATACTCTTTTACAGCCGCTGATAGATCTTGCAAATACCAATCCGCAAATTGTAGTATTGCAAAAGCATAACAAAAAACTTACCGCAGGCGAATTATTAAAAAACAGTAAAGCGCTTGCGGGTAATCTTCATGAAAAAAAATTTAAGCAGGGAGATGTGGCATTGCTGGCTGTAATACCCGGCCAGGATTTTTTGATAATATTTTATGCATTGATTATTTTAAAAGCCAGGATTGCAATCATTGACAATGAAATGGGGAAAGAAAACTACGAGGCAAAAATGAAGCAATTAAAACCTCAATGGCTATTTGCAGACAGCCGGTTATTATTGCTCAGCAGATTCCCTGTGCTTCGGCCTGTAGCGGAACGGTTTAAAAAAAATTTACCCCAGCTATACATAAACTCCCCTCTGCAGATAATTTCAGCAGGCAATTTTTTACCATTTTATAAATGCGGTTATGAATTAAAGAAACTGTTAGTACCTCTTGATAATATGGAAATATTAACTGCAAATGAGGAGCCTTACGAAAATATTATTATTTATACAAGTGGTACATTAAGTATTCCCAAAGCTGTTGTACATACAAATGTATCCCTGCATTCAACTCTTAAAGCACTTGAAAAAATATTTTATAATGATAAAAATATTATACTGGCAACCTATTTACCACACTTTATGCTTTTGGGCATAGCCTGTGGTTTTTCTGTAAAAATTATTAGTGCTGCTTTATCCCCCGGAAAAAAATTAAAATGGTTTTATAAAGAAAAAATAACTGTTTATTTTGGAGCACCTTACGATTATCTTCCATTAATAATTTATTGTGAAAAAAATAAAATTTTATTTCCCCATACACTTGAACATTTAATTGTTGGATCTGCCCCGGTTCATAAAAGTTTTTTAAAAAGGTTAGTCAGCGTATTGCATACACATACAAAAATTACCTGCACTTACGGTATGACAGAGCATTTGATAACAGCTCTTGCAGATGGAAGGGAGAAAATTCTGTACCAGGGAAAAGGAGATTTACTCGGAACTGTTGCAAAAGGGGTAAGGATAAAAATTGCTGAGGATGGAGAAATATTTGTAAGATCATCACAACTGTTTAAAAGATATTTGTTTCAACAAACAGGTAATTTATGGCATGGCTCAGGAGATTTGGGTCAGTTAGATGAACAGGGAAACCTGGTGCTTTTAGGACGAAAAAAAGATATGATCATTCGAAGAAATTTTAATATTTATCCTGCCCTGTATGAAGACACAATAAAAAAAATTCCAGGTATAACAGAAGCAGTGCTTGTAGGCATTTATGATGACCAGGCTTTCGACGAAAAAGTTTACCTGGTTATAGAAACAGAACTGAAAAATATTGATGAAATATCTAAAAAGATTAAAACGGGGGCATTTAGTATAGATAAAGAAGCACAACCTGACGTTATTATAAAAATGGAAATACCCCGGTGCGGACGGCATCAGAAAATAGACCGGATTGCCATAGTGAAAATATTAAAAAATAAATTTTGAAAATATTAATAACAGGAGTTACCGGTTTCGTAGGCGGAAAAATCGCCAACAGGCTTATTGAAAAAGGATATGATGTAACAGGCATAGGGCGAAAAGAAACCCTGCCTCTGCATATAGATAAAAGATGCAAATATTTACAGGAAGATATTACCAGATTTATAAGTGAAAAAAATGTAGATATTGTAATACATGCAGCAGCACAGGTAGATGACGGGGCAAGTTATAACGATCATTATAATACAAATGTTATTGGTACGGCCAATGTAATAAAGGCTTGCAAATCAGTAAAACTTTTTTTGTTGATTTCCAGTTCATCTGTGTATTCTTTCACTTCTTGTTTGCCATACAAAGAAAACGAAGGAGGAAAAGAATTTGACAAACTCTCTCACTATGGAAAAACTAAATTTTTGGCAGAACAGGAATTATTGAAAGCGACGGGTATCTTTCATAAAATTATTTTAAGGCCGAGGGCTATTTATGGAGCAGGCGATTCTGTGTTGTTGCCCCGCCTTCTTAGTCTTGTAAAGAAAAATTATATTTTGTTACCAATTCACACAACTGAAAAAATATCCCTCACCAATATTGATAATTTAGTAGATGCAGTGGATAATCTTTTAGCAAATAAGGAATATAAAAGTGGCACTTTTAATATTGCTGATGATAAAATTTATTCTTTAAAAGAAGCAGTACCCTTGCTTATTGAAGCGGCTTTAAACAGGAAGTTAAAAATATTTTTCATTCCAAAAATGTGGTGGAATTTATTGGTTAAAATAAATAATATATTTCATTTTATACCACAATTAACAGCGTTTGGATCTAATCAACTTACACAAACAGCATTGCTGGATATTGGATCAGCAAAAAGAGAGATTAATTATATTCCCTTAAAAAGTTTTAATGAAAGTGTGAATCAGGTTAAAAATTACGAAAAGATCACAACAAACAATACTGCTTAATAGCTGATACTTATTTATACAGATATAAACCGCCTCAAAAATGATGGAGTCGCAAATTTATTATAGTGAAACGGTGTTTGTTTAAATTTATATTTTTTAGAGCTTGCCATATAATTACCTAGCAGGCTTTTTATCATTTACTCTTTACAATAAAATGCGGAGCGGCTAACAGTAATTTTTTTGCTGTTGAGTGCCCTGCATTTTTATTATTACCCATACCACCAGCTTTAAAAACAAATTGAATATTTTTGCCCATAAATTATTCACTTGAGCCCAACGGTATTTTTAATTACACCTCCATTTACGCAGTTAAATACGCCGTATCCTGCCACTGCATACCTTAAAGGTTTTTTAAACACAAAAAATATCAGTGCTTACCAGGCAGACCTGGGCATAGAAGTTACAGTGGCATTGTTCTCTAAAAAGGGATTAACTAAGCTGTTTGAAAACATAAAACAGAAGACTGTACCATTATCTGAAAATGCGGTGAGGATAATTGCTTTAAAGGAAAGTTACATCCATAGCATTGATGCAGTGATTTCATTTTTGCAGGGAAAAAATCCTACGCTTGCGCACCTGATCTGCAAACGGGATTTTTTACCGGAAGCCAGCCGCTTTGCACAGTTGGATGATTTAAACTGGGCTTTTGGAAGCATGGGTGTGCAGGATAAAGCAAAGCATCTTGCTACGATGTACCTGGAAGATTTGAGTGATTTAATTACAGAATGTGCAGATGCGCATTTTGGGTTTAGCCGTTACGCAGAAAGGTTGGGAAGAAGTGCAAACAGCTTCGATGGTTTGTATGAATCATTGCAACAACCCTTCACTTATATTGATGAAATACTGATTGGTATTTTAGAAAAACACATGGCCAATCTACAGCCAAAACTCGTTGCTTTGTCTGTGCCTTTCCCCGGTAATTTATATACTTCTTTGCGGTGCGGCCAGTGGATTAAAAAAAACTATCCTGCTGTAAAAGTGGCGATGGGCGGCGGTTTTGCCAATACAGAGCTGCGGTCTTTAACTGATCCACGGGTATTTGAATTTTATGATTTTATTACGCTGGATGATGGAGAAGCACCGATAGAAAATCTTATTGGTTTTATTGAAGGCAATAAAACAGATGCCGAATTAAAGCGCACTTTTTTATTAGAGAAAGGCATCATTGTTTATAAAAATAATAAAGTCATCACCGATTATAAACAGGGGCAGGTTGGTACACCGGATTACAGTGATTTTTTGCTGGATAAATATATTTCTGCCATTGAAGTGGTGAACCCGATGCACCGCATGTGGAGCGATGGCAGGTGGAACAAACTAACGATGGCGCATGGCTGCTATTGGGGCAAATGTACTTTCTGTGATATCTCTCTTGATTACATAAAACTGTACGAGCCCATTGCTGCAGGTTTGCTTTGCGACCGTATGGAACAAATGATTTTACAAACGGGTGAGAATGGTTTCCATTTTGTAGATGAAGCTGCACCGCCTGCTTTGATGCGTGCATTGGCGCTGGAAATTATTCGTCGTAAGCTTACCATTAGCTGGTGGACCAATATAAGATTTGAAAAAAATTTTACTCTGGACCTTTGTTTATTATTAAAAGCCTCGGGCTGTATTGCAATATCTGGTGGGCTTGAGGTAGCATCGGACCGGTTGCTGCAATTAATTGATAAAGGAATTACGGTGGCGCAGGTAGCAAAAGTAAATAAGCATTTTACCGAAGCGGGTATTATGGTTCATGCCTACCTGATGTATGGCTTTCCCACACAAACGGCACAGGAAACAATTGACTCCCTGGAAATGGTGCGGCAATTATTTAAAGCCGGTATTTTGCAATCTGCCTTTTGGCACCAGTTTGCTATGACGGCGCATAGCCCGGTGGGGCTGCATCCTGAGAAATATTCTGTGCAAAAAGAAACAGAAGCCATAGGCAGCTTTGCCAATAATGATATTGTACATTTTGACCCCACAGGTGCAGACCATGACAGCTTTAGCTTTGGATTAAAAAAATCTTTGCTAAATTATATGCACAGCATTTGCCTGAATGATCCTTTGCAAAAATGGTTTGATTTTAAAGTGCCGAAAACAAAAGTGCCGCCAGATTATATTGAAAATGTTTTGAACGAAACCGAAGCAAATAATTTTAAGGCCAATGCAAAAATAGTTTGGCTGGGTAACCAACCATCGGTTGAATATTTTACTCAATCAAAAAAAGGGATGCAGAGAGAAATGGCAACGCTGACCTTTACCGGTAAAAAAAATACACAACAGATTCAGTTGTTAAAAAGTCATGCAGATTGGTTTGTGCAGATGCTTTGCAATTTATCGGTAGATAATATGAAGACCTGTACTTTGCAGGAAGTGATGGATAATTATGAGGCTGCAGGCCTGGAAGATTTTGAATTATTTTGGGATAACAAACCAATCAATACAATGAATAAATTGGGGTTATTAAAACTTTAATAATTGCTGAAATATTATAACAGCTTCAATCCAAAATGACCGAGCGTAATAAAAATTGCACACCTGGCAAAAACACCCATACAGCACCAGGGTACTAATTTTGCCAGAGGAACATTAAAGCCAACACCAACGGCAAGGCTAATGGGTGCACCTACAGTAAAAGTGCCTAAAAGGCCCAGGCCAATGATGCCATGTTTTTCCCATATTGTATGCACCAATCCTCTTTTTGGTTTTTGTACTTTTGGCTTACGGTACCTGTTTAAAAAAGCCCTGATTTTATCACCTAAAAAAGCTGCAACAAATACACCCGTTATTCCACCCACTACACTGGCAAAAAATATTGTCCATGGGCTTAACCCAAATGCAAAGCCGGCAGGTATAGCGGCGTATATTTCAAAAGTAGCCAATGCGGCAACAGTAAGTATTTTTATCATAGTTGATGAGTGTCAATGGGCAATGGACAATGGGCAATGGGCAATAGACAACAGGCAATAGACAATAATTTTTTAGTGGCGTAAGTTAAAAAAGAACTCCAGTGATTTCATCATTGACATTTGACTATTGACTATTGACCTTTTATTAATATCCCCTTACGTTTTTTCCTTCCATATAATTCATAAAAGCTTTATTGCACACCCGGTTGCCACCGGGCGTAGGATAGTTACCCGTAAAATACCAATCGCCTTTATTATTGGGGCAAGCTTCATGCAATGTTTCTATAGTTTGATAAATAACATCAACCGGTATTGTTACATCTATTGGTGTAATCAGTTGTGCAATTTTGCCGGATATTTCATCAAGCGTAAAAGGCTTATACACCTGGCGTACCAGGTTCTGCGTATGCAGTTGGTTATTGCGTTGCAATTCTTTGCATTGATGTAAGAGCTCTGTAAGTAAAGCCTCCTGGCCTCTTTCATGTAATAATGCAACCGCTGCTTTAAAGGCAATAAAGTCGCCCATTTTGCTCATGTCAATACCATAGCAATCGGGATAGCGTATCTGTGGTGCAGAAGATACAATAATTATCCGCTTTGGCTTTAGCCGGTTAAGCATACGGATGATACTTTCTTTAAGCGTGGTGCCTCTTACAATGCTGTCGTCTATTACTACAAGGGTATCTTCATTTTTTCTTACAGTGCCGTAAGTAATATCATAAACGTGTTGTACCATTTCGTTCCGGCTGCTGTCTTCTGTAATAAACGTGCGGAGTTTTACATCTTTAATGGCAATTTTTTCCATCCTTACTTTTCGGTTAAGCATTTCCGATAGCTTGGTTGCGTCAAAGTCTTTTTCCCAGCTAAGAATCCGTTCTATTTTTATTTCAGTAAGGTAAGCTTCAGCACCTTTTATCAACCCATAAAAAGCAGTTTCTGCAGTATTGGGTATAAAAGAAAAAATAGTATTTTATAAATCGTAGTCAACAGCTTTTAAAACAACCGGGCTTAGGTTGTAGCCTAATGCAATGCGTTCTCTATAAATTTTTTCATCGCTGCCGCGGCTGAAATAAATACGTTCAAAACTGCAGGCTTTTCTTTCTAATGCCGGCACAATCTGTTCTAATGAATAACTTCCATCTGCTTTTGCAATCAATGCCATACCGGGCATTAATTCCTGCACTTCATTTTCTTCTAAATTAAAGGCAGTACGGATAGCAGCCCTTTCGCTTGCGGCTACTATTACTTCATCATTTATATAATAGTAAGAAGGGCGTATTCCATGAGCATCCCTCATTACAAAACCATCGCCATTTCCTACTATGCCCGCAAAATGAAAACCACCATCAAATAACGGAACAGCTTTTTTCAATACACCCGTTATATCCATTTGGCCTGGCGCATTTTCATCTGCTTTTACCAAAAACTGGTGCAAAACTTCCATCATAGCCGCAAGATCGCTTTGACATTGAAACTCGCCGGGAGTCATATTTATCAACCCAAATAATTCATCCGTATTAACCAGGTTAAAATTTCCGGCAAGAGCCAGGTTACGGGAGGGAATGGTATTTTTTTTAATGAATGGATGGCAGAAATTTACATCATTTTTACCCTGTGTACCATAGCGGAGATGCCCTAACAAAACTTCTCCCAATACATTAATATGGCCTTTCATTAAACCCGGATGGTTTTTAATATCCGGCTGGTATTTTTCTACCTCATTAATTTCATTCCCAATCTGAGAAAATAAATCTGCAATGGGCTGGTTGGCATTGCTGCGCAGGCGGTACATAAAGGGATAGCCAGGTTCTGTATTCAGTTTTACGGCTGCAATACCGGCACCATCCTGGCCCCGGTTATGCTGCTTTTCCATCAGCAGGTACAGCTTGTTAATACCGTACAAAACCGATCCGTATTTTTGTTGATAATAGCTAAAAGGTTTGCGAAGCCTGATGAAAGCCAGGCCGCACTCGTGTTTAATTTCGTCACTCATTGTATAGAAATCCCGATGATACGGGAATGTGGTGAGGTGCAAAATTAACTGATTGAGGCCAGCAAACAAAAATCCCGGCTTTAACCCGGGATAAATATACGTTAATAAGAAAATTATTTTTAAAAGCAGACCCCAACGGTGTCTTTGCTGTAAAGCATTTGTCATTCTTTTACAGAAACATCTGCATCTCTTTCTGTTTCATTTTTTTCAATATAATTTGCTGTTACCGGTTTAAAACAAAGCTTGTTTTTTACAAAATTTTCGTAGTTTTTAAAAATTACATTCAGCGTAATAAAATTCATTACATAAGCCCTTGTTTCTGCAGGCAGGTAATTTTTTATATCCCAAAAACCAGGGTTCTTTTTTCTGCTTTTTTCCATGGCATTCCATACATTACCCACACCGCAATTATAACTTGCAGCTATCAGCAACCAGTCGCCATTTAAATTCCGGCTCCTGTCTTTTAAATATCTTGCTGCCGCATTTGTAGAGCGTATAAAATTTTTTCTGTCATCTGCCTGCTGTTTATTTTTTTTATGATGGCCACTTTCTTTTGCAATAAATTTATTTTTATTTTTTTTTGCAGCAATTCTTAACCCGTATTCTTTTGCCACATCATCCATTATCTGCCAATAGCCTACCGCACCTGCACCCGATACTGCATTTGCATTAAAGCCACTCTCCAGTGCCAGTAACACGGCAAACTCTGCCGGAACATTTTGCTTTTTTAAAATAGCCACTGCTTTTGGGAAAAATTTTTTACTGCGTTTAAAAGTGCGGATAATGTACTCTTTTCTGGCTGTAGAAAATTTCTCTACATAGCCTATTGATTCTTTTTCGTGCCCGCAAAATATACCGGGGTAAATAACATTGGCTTGTTTTAGAACCACTTTATTTTTATCTGCTTTATCAAGGGAATCTGATAATAATGTTTTGGTAGTATCTGCAGGGGATAATGCAAAAGCATTATTTACAAATACTGTGGCCAGAATAAAGAAGAATGTAACTTTAACGAAAAAGGTTTTCAAGTTGGTTATTATTAGAGGATAAAATAATATTGCCTATACTGCGTTTTTATAAAAAGTACTCTCTTAAACGTATCAGGGCGGCGCTTATTGCCTTTTGTTTTTGTAAGTATGGGTTTGGCTTGCTATATCTTTACATAAATATTTTTTATGCGGTTATTTTTTATTCTTTTTCTTTTCCCAGGGTTTAATGCAATAGCTCAAAATTTTGAGGATAGTAAAAAAGTGGAGGAAATTGCTGCAATGGAAAAAAATGCGCATCAGCGCATATCCGGCACCGGCAGCTTATCTCTGGCATCAGATAATTTTGATGTGAAATATTACAGATGCGAATGGGAAATAGATCCTGCTGTTAGATATATAAAAGGTAAAGTAACCGTTTACTTTTACGTAGCAGCGGCAGCGGCTAATATTACGCTTGATTTGATGAGCCCGTTAATAACGGATAGTGTAACCCAAAGGGGTGTACCCCTGTCTTTCTCTCAGCCTGCAAATACTTTGCAAATTAATTTTGCAACACCCGTAAATGCAGGCACCATAGACTCTGTAAGTATTTACTACCAGGGAGTACCGCCCAATACCGGGTTTGGTTCTTTTATAAAAACCACCCACGCCGGTACACCTGTAATGTGGACGCTTAGTGAACCTTATGGCGCACGGGACTGGTGGCCCTGCAAAAATAACCTGGGTGATAAATCAGATTCTGTTGATATTATTGTTACACATCCCGCTGCTTATAAAGCTGCCAGCAATGGGTTGCTGCAATCTGAAACCTTAACTGCAGGCGATACTAAAATAATTACACATTGGAAACACCGTTATGCTATCGCAAGTTATTTGGTTTGTTTTGCTGTTACCAATTATGCGGTGTTTAATAATACCGTTTTGTTAGGCAGTATTAATTTGCCAATGCAAACTTACTGCTATCCGGAAAGCCTGGCTTTGTTTCAAACCAATACACCGCTGGTACTGGATGCCATGCAACTGTTTCATAATAATTTTGGAGACTATCCTTTTATAAAAGAAAAATATGGCCATGTACAGTTTGGCTTTGGCGGAGGCCAGGAGCACCAGACTTCTACTTTTATTGTAACACCAAATGAAGGCCTGATGGCGCATGAATTAAGCCATCAATGGTTTGGTGATAAAATTACCTGCGCAAGTTGGGAAGATATCTGGCTAAACGAAGGCTTTGCTACTTTTTGTGCAGCATTTTATATGGAAACAAAATACCCTGCCAATAAAATTGCCAACAGAAAAGCAATAATAAATAATATAACCTCTTTGCCCACAGGATCAGTAAAAGTAGATGATACAACCAATGTAGGCCGCATTTTTAGTGGCCGGCTTAGTTATAATAAAGGTTCGTATCTGCTTTATATGTTGCGTTTTAAATTGGGTGATGATCTTTTTTTTAAAGCCTTAAGGCAATATCAAAAAGACACGGCAGTTATTTATGGCTATGCACACACTACAGACCTTAAAAGAAATTTAGAGCAGGTAAGTGGCGCTAACCTTACAGCTTTTTTCAGCCAGTGGTATAACGGGCAGGGATACCCCAGTTATCATGCGGAGTGGAGCCAGCTTGGATCAGAAAATGTAAGTATAAAAATGAACCAGTCAACCTCCGACCCTTCTGTAGTTTTTTTTGAAATGCCTGTAGCGCTAAAATTTAAAAATGCCACACAGGAAAAAACAGTAATAGTTGACAATAAAACAAATGGCGAACTTTTTATCCGCAATATTGGGTTTATAGCAGATACGGTATTAATAGATCCCGAATACTGGCTGATCACTAAAAATAATACTGCGGTAAAAACTACTTTAACTAACTCAGGTAAAGGTGCAGTAGAAATTTATCCTAACCCGGTTACAAATCCACTTACTGTTTATCTACACGATTTTTCTGAAAACACAGCAACTATCCGAATCTATAATAATTTGGGTCAGTTGGTATTCGTAAAAAATATTCCACTTTACAATGGTGCAGAATTATTGCAACTGTCTTTAGGCCAATTGCCAAAAGGCGTGTACATTGTAAAAGTAAATGTTGGGGAAAATAAATTTGTAAAGCGAATTATAAAGTAGCAGAAAATTATTGCGGGTAATTAAAAGAGTTGGGCATTTGCAATTTTGTTATGCTGCCAATGCTCAGATGTTAGTTGATTCCCATTTGTTTTTATTCGTGCATTCGTGGCATTTTATTTCTATTAAGCGCAATGGTATTAATGGCAAAAAGAAAAAAGAGAATTGTAAACAGGGTATTTAAATTGCTTTTTGTTTTAGGTATTGCTGCTGCCGTTACCTGGTATTTAACCACGGTTATTTTTAAACCTTCCTTCGTTCATTACCCTGCCTTTGGTATTGATATTCCGGTAAATTATACGCTGCATGGTATTGATGTAAGCAGGCATCAGCAAACCATTTCGTGGGCAGATGTAAAGGGAATGAATGTGGATAATATTAAACTTGATTTTGTTTTTATAAAAGCCACGGAAGGGCTGGGCAATGTAGATGAGCAGTTTAGAAGGAATTGGTTATTTGCACAAAAACAGGGAATAACAAAAGGAGCATATCATTTTTTTATTGCCACTAAAAGTGGAAAATTACAGGCACAAAATTTTATAGAAACCGTGCAATTACAGAAAGGAGATCTGCCGCCGGTTCTTGATATAGAGCAGGCTTATGGCGCATCCCCGCAGAATTTACAGCAGCATGTAGCAGAGTGGTTACTGGCAATAGAAAAAAAATACAGGGTGCTGCCAATCATTTATACGAATGTAGATTTTTATAACAGGTTTCTTTCCGGAAGGTTTGATGATTATCCTTTGTGGGTAGCACATTATCTTGTAAAAGATAAGCCACGGATAAAAAGAAACTGGTTATTTTGGCAACACAGCGAAAGTGGCCATGTGAATGGCATTGAACCTTATGTGGATTTTAATGTTTTTAATGGCGACAGTACCGCTTTTGAAATGCTTAAAATAAAGTAAACTGTATTACTGATTTTATTTATAAAAACAGCTCAAACCACTCACTCTTTTTGGAGGTTATGGATGAGGCCAAAATTCAGGAAATGGGAATGGAAGATGAAACAAGAGATTTTTTAATTCTTATATTAAATACAATTGCCATCGTTTTATTATGGATGATTGCAAATGTGTTAGTGGGGATTTATTTTGAATTTGCTTTTTTTGAAGATAAACCAACATGGAAAAATATTGTTTATTACATTGCTTTTCTCACAAGCCTCTTTTTTTTAATCCGGCACCTCCGCCGCAAGTGGAAATGGTAAATTGTATCAACTGCTATGATCTGATATAATCACCCATTTATTTTTTACCCGCCTGAAAAGCAAAGTAAAATGGCCGCCAATATCACCAATGCTTCTGGTAAGATGCCATTTGCCCACCACCGAAAAATAAACAGTGGAGAGCCTTTTTACCTGTATGATATCAAAATTAAATTTGCCCATTGCTGCTGTATCCGGGTAACCTCTTTTGTAATTGTTTAATGTATTCTGCCAGCCATACGTAATGCCGTTTTTGCCAATAAACATCAGTGAATCATCATGCCAGTAAGTATTCATAAAGCCATTAATATCTCCGGCATTCCAGGCCCGTAACTGCTCTGCCATTGATGCCCTTATCAATAATTCATCTTTTGATTGTGCGCTGGCAGCAATAAATAAAAATGCAACCAGTGAAATAACAATTAATTTTTTCATTTCATAAAATTTGTAATACAAGTTAATAAAATCACGCTAAACAGGGGTAACTGATTTTCGTTAATAGGGCAGAAATTGTTAACACAACCTCCACGGCCTGGAAAACTGCATGGCAATAACCTTATTTTTTGCGATGGTATTTCAAGTGTAAATTTGCGCATACTTAAAAAATATAAAATGAATAAAAAGTGGTGGATATATATCGGTTTTTTTTTATTGCTCCTTGGCGGATTTTATGCTTTTGTTTTTAACGATTATGATTTTTCTGCTTCTAAATTAAAAGTGATAAACGCTGCAGTACCGGCATTTAGTTTTATAAACCAGGATGGAAAAATAATTACACAAAAAAATACGGATGATAAAGTGTATGTGGCGGAATATTTTTTTACTACCTGTAAAGGTATTTGCCCAAAAATGAATGCCAACATGCGGCGGGTTTTTGATGCATACAAGAATGAAAATAATTTTTTAATACTATCTCATACCTGTATGCCGGAAGTGGACAGCATTTCTTTATTAAAAGCTTACGAACAAAAAATGATTAATGGATTGCTTGTAAGAAATGATGATGGCTCTTATAAAATATCACAGATGCAGGGGGCGCAAAAAGCGACTGCCAATAACCCAAACTGGAACTTTGTTACAGGCGATAAAACTGCTTTGTATAAAATGGCCAGGGAAGGATATTTAATAGATAACGGAAAGCCGGACAGCACACAATTAATAAAAGACCAGTTTATTCACACCCAATTTTTTGCGCTGGTGGATAAATACAGAAGGGTAAGAGGAATTTATGACGGGCTTAAAGATGATGAGATACAAAAACTGTTGGTGGATATAAAAGATTTGTTGAAAGAAAAAGTAGATCATAAAAGATTTATGAATGGGTTTAGTAATAATCCAAATTAGGCATATCACTTAACAGAAACATCATTATTATTACCAAAAATGTTTATTTATGATTATCTGTAATATGGTTGTATCATTAAATAAACTACCACTCCGCTTACAGCTACAAAAAACCATACAGGCCAGGTAATACGGGCTAATTTTTTATGCTTTTCATATTCTCCGGTGAGTGCCCGGTAAGCCGTAAACAAAATAAAAGGCAATATAACGGCAGCTAAAGGAATGTGCGTAAGCAATAAAATATAATATACTATCCGTGTATTACCCACTTGCATTTTTTCTGCATCACTTAAAATACCATCATGGTTTATATCGCCAAATTTTGTTTCGCCAGCCAGTAAATGATGCGCTATATAACTTACTAAAAAAAATACAGAAAGTATAATAGCTGCAAGCATTATTTTTTTATGCCGTAAATATTTTTGTTGTTTTACTGCCCATAGGCCAGCCAGCAAAAGTATGGCTACCATAGAATTGATAACTGCATTAAAGGTTGCAAATACGTGTACATTAAAAGGCAGGTCTGTTATTAATTTTACACGGCTCAGTACAACCACCGCTGTAAATACAATTATAGATACTGCAAAAATAAATAACCTGGCTTTGCGGTCGTTTTTTTGTAAAGATGGTGCTGCTATTAAATTGCTGTTCATTTTATTCTTTTTCTGTTTACCTGTATCATTACCAATATTACTATTCCAATACCTATAAAAATTAGGGGAAGGATAGGAATAAAACCTCTAAGTACGGATGGGCTTTTTTTATCTCTTTCCAACATTAATGTTGGGATAGCCCTTGCCAGTTCTGCCTGTTTTAGGGTATCAAACCCATTGTACCAACCCCTTACAATTCTGTTGGTATCTAATAAAAAAAAGTTTTCTGTGTGAATAAAAGCGGTATCCACATTACTGTCTGCAACACTGGCTTTTATTTCCTGTAAAGCAAAATTGTATATTTCTTTTTTATCGCCTGTTACAAACCACCAGGTATCATGGTTTACATTAAAGTGGTCAGCAAATTTTCTGAGTTGCGGCACGCTATCGTGTTCGGGGTCTATACTTATAGAAACGAATTGTACTATGCTGTCATTTTTTACAAAAGAGTCCTGTAATTTTTTCATGCTTCGTGCCATGCCGGGGCAGATGGTAGGGCAATGGGTAAAGAAGAAATCTATCACTAATATTTTACCGTGCAGATCATCCAGCGAAACTTTTTGGCCAAGCTGGTTGGTGAATGAAATATTTTTTACTTTATGCCAGATAGTATCTGTGCTTGTTTTTCCAGCTTTTTCATTTACCGTTACACTATCAAAAAAGTAATGCGCAGGCATGTGTACGGCATCTTTGCTGTAATACTTTACCAGCCAATAGCCGGCAAGCGGCAATAGCAGGGCAAGCATTAAGGAGAGGGTTGATTTTCTATTCAAAATAACTAATTCTTTTAGCATGCAAGTTCACCAATTAGTGTAAACAGTGCAATTGGTATAATTTGTAGATTCCTGATAAAAAAAACCACCGTTACCAAAAGGCAGAACGATGGTTTAACTATTTAAAAATAAAATCTTTAATGTTTAATCTTTCTGGCCTTTTTCTTTTGCTGCCGGTGCTTGCTGCAGGTGAGTATCCGGTTTGCTTCCTCCAACTGTATTACGTAAGTTTTTCCAACTGTTACCATCTGATAAAAAAGCAATAATGAACCAGATAAATAGGGTAAGCGGCACTACAATAGTCATTATCATATTTCTTACTTCATCTCCGAGGTGCATAAAAACTGAAACGATATAATATGCTTTTGCAAGGGTGAGGATACAAACCATTCCTTTAAAAGCCAATACCAATGTAGCATTAGGATTCTCTCCTTTATGAATATTGTAGATGAGAAGGCCGATTGCCAGTTCTACAACCGTTAGCGCAGATAATAGCCAGAAGGTTTTCCAAATGTGTTTTGTACCTTCTTCGTGCTGCGCTGCAAAACTAATTTCCGGTGATATGGTATGTTGACTCATAAATTATTTTCTCGTTGTTATTAATTTTTTAATACTGTTATATCAGGTAAAAGCAAAGAAATACAAATACCCAAACCAGATCTACAAAGTGCCAGTAGAGTCCCGCTTTTTCTATCATTTCGTAATGGCCCCGCTGATCAAAATGCCCCAATTTTGTTTTTATAAACATGATAATATTAATAATTACGCCACTAAAAACGTGAAAGCCATGGAAGCCTGTGATACCAAAAAAGTAACCGCCAAAAGCTATCGGGCCGCTATGGGTTGCATGTAAGCCTGATGAGGTAATCTGGTTAATCAATTCAGGGTTGGATAACGCTGAAATATCATGAGTTGCAGATTCTGCCCCATGGTGAAGGGTGGATGCAATGGTTACTAACTGATCGTGTGGTGTTTTTTGCAAAGCCGCCAGCATGGCCTCATGGGGAAGGTCGGCACCCCAGGGATTTGCCTTTACCGTAGTAGGCAATGGGCCTAATGTACCATCACTAAGTAAAGCAATATGTTCTCCCGTTAATAAATGCGTCCACTCCCATGCCTGGCAACTTAAAAAGGCCAGCCCGCCAAGAATGGTAAGAATCATATATTTTTCTACGCCTTTGCGGTTCATTTTGTGCCCTTCATGCACCGCCAATACCATTGTTACCGAACTGAAGATTAAAATAAATGTCATTAAACTCACAAAAGCCAGGGGCAGGTTTGCATGGCCCGCAAAAGGAAAGGCATTAAAAACATGATTAGGATCTGCCCAATGGTTTACACTAAAGCGAATAGTGCCATAGCTAATAAGAAATGCTCCGAAGGTGAATGCATCGCTCATTAAAAAATACCACATCATCACTTTACCATAACTGGCATTAAACGGGCTTCTTCCACCGTTCCACCATTTTGTTCCTGCCGGAATTGCTGTTGTTGACATAAACGTTAAATTCTAATATCTAAAAAATTAAAGGCCTCTCCCCAACCTCCCGATTATATCGGGAGAACTGCTATGAGGAAGTTTCTAAATTAAAAATCCATTTTTTTATTCCATTTTTTAAATCTCCATTGTTCTCCTTCCTTCCCTTTGGGAGGATGTGTGAGGCTCTATCTTATCATTAATAAAAATAACAATAAATAGATCCAGAGAATATCTACAAAATGCCAGTAAGTACTTATCAGTTCTACAGGAACCATACTGTAACTTCTGCTTTTAATACTGAATGCTTTTAAGGACATTACAATAAGCGCAATTACTCCACCTATTACATGCGCCGCATGAAGGCCAACAATAACATATAAAAAAGAATAAGAAACATTGGCCTGCAGCGTTATTCCGTTTTGCCATAGTTGCTTAAACCCAAGTACCTGTAATACTATAAAAAGAACTCCTAAACCTAATGTGGCCGCCATTAAACTTCTATACTTTGCCATGGCTCTTTCTTTAAAAGCTTTCAATGCCATCCACAAAGTAAAGCTGCTCGCCATTATTACTGCTGTGCTGTACCAAAATGCAACAGGCAAATTAAAGGTTACCCAATTAGCCTGGTTGCGCTTTACAATATAGGCACTTGTAAGCCCTGCAAACATCATCAAAATGCTTCCGATGCCTACCCACAAAGTAAACTTGTGCGGATGTATTTTATTTCTCCTGTTATCTATCATCACTGTATTCATTCTATAATTATTACCGGTTCTTTTAAGTAATTTTTTTTATTGTCCGGGCTTCATCTTCCAATCATCATTCTTGCAAGTTTATCCTGAGAAACGAAGGACCGCCTTGTACATTTTCAACCATTGGCTACTTTATTTTATCTGCATATAAACTTAAAAACACAATCATCAGATAAAAATAAGAACTGAACATTACTTTTTTTGCTGCCGGTATATCCATTTTTATAAACAGCATAACACTTACATATACCATAAATAAATTACACCCCAATACTATCCACATACTAACGATGCCGCTAATATGGTAACCGTATGGCAACAGGCCAACCGGTATCATCATGGCACTGTAAATGATCCCCTGCAGCGCTGTAAATTTTGTTGGCCCTTTATCACTTGGCAATAATTTAAAACCTGCAGCGCTGTAATCTTTATGTGCTACCCAGGCAATGGCCCAAAAATGCGGGAACTGCCACAGAAATTGAATTGCAAATAATATCCAGCCGCCCGTCCAACTGTTTGGCTGGCCAATGCTAAAGCTTGCTACCCAACCAATAAGGCAGGGCAAAGCTCCGGGAACAGCACCCATTAATACAGCTATTGAATTTACTTTTTTTAATGGCGTATAAACAAAGCCATATAAAATTAAACTAAGCAAACTCAGCAGCATTGCTTCTACACTAAACGTGTACATAATCCAGCAACCCAAAACCCCGGAAATTATTACAAATATCCAGCCTTCTGTTACACTCATTCTGCCGCTGGCAATTGGCCTTTTGGCAGTGCGCTTCATCAGTGCATCTGTGTCTTTTTCCAATATCTGGTTGATGGCATTTGCTGAGCCGGTAACCAACATTCCTCCTGCAAAAAGTAAAAGAACTTGTAGTAAGTCAAATTTAATATTTGGTGCAAGCAGGTAACTTACTACGGTACTGAACACCACCATAAAACTCAGCGTGAATTTGATCAATAAAAAATAATCTTTCACTTTACTGGCCAATGCAAACGATGTTGAATTGGATATGGTTTTATTCTCCTGCATGATGGCCTCATCCCAACCCCTCTCTATAGGAGAGAGAACTGGAATTGGTTTATTATATTTCAAAGTTTCATTGGCCTCATCCCAACCCCTTTCCATAGGAGAGGGAACTCGAAAGTTGGCTTATTATAATTCAAATTCCTTTTCTGTTCAACAATTCCATTTTCTATAAATTCTTGCTCCAATCTTCTCCATTTTCCTGCCTGTCGGGGAGGGTAGGTGGGGCATTAATGCTTACTCTCTTCTTCCCCAACCGGCACATCCTGCGGTATAAACGCTTTTCCATCTTTTGAATAATCGTAGGGCCAGCGGTGTACTTCAGGTATTTCTCCAACCCAGTTACCATGGCCGGGGCGGATAGGAGTTGTCCACTCCAGCGTATTTGATTCCCACGGGTTTAAAGTTGTTACCTTTCTTCCCTTCCAGATGCTGTAAAAGAAATTAAGTACAAAAAGTAATTGTGCAGCAAATACAATCATAGCTACCAAACTTATAAATTCATTTAGCCCGCCAAACATTTTAAATGATTCCCAGTTAGCAAAATCATAATAACGGCGGGGCATACCTGCCAACCCTTCGTAGTGCATAGGCCAGAAAATAAGATATGCACCTACAATAGTAATCCAAAAATGTATATATGACAGGGTGCTGTTTAAATAAGTGCCAAACATTTTTGGATACCAATGATAAATACCTGCAAACATTCCGAACATGCCGGCTACACCCATAACAATATGAAAATGCGCAATGATAAAATAAGTATCGTGCAAATGAATATCCAGAGCAGAATTTCCTAAAAATATTCCTGTTAATCCACCGGAAATAAACATGCTCACAAAACCAATAGCGAATAACATCCCCGGTGTAAACCTGATGTTTCCCCGCCACAGGGTGGTGAGCCAGTTAAATACTTTTATTGCAGATGGAACCGCAATCAATAACGTTAGTAACACAAACACCGACCCCAGGAATGGGTTAAGCCCGGTTACAAACATGTGATGCGCCCATACAAGGAATGCTAAAATAGTTATAGCAAACAGAGAAGCTACCATTGCCATATAGCCGAAAATCGGTTTTCGGGCATTAACAGACATAACTTCTGATGCCATTCCCATTGCGGGCAAAATAATAATATATACTTCCGGGTGACCAAGGAACCAGAATAAATGCTGAAACAGGATAGCGCTGCCCCCCTCATTTGGTAAAATTTTACCTGCTACAACTATATCACTTAAAAAAAAACTTGTGCCCAGGTTTCTGTCAAATAATAATAATATAGCCCCCGATAACAAAACCGGGAAAGAAAGTACGCCTAACACTGCAGTAAAGAATAAAGCCCAGATTGTTAATGGCAGCCTTGTCATACTCATTCCTTTTGTACGCATGTTAAGAATGGTGGTTATATAATTTAAACCGCCTAATAAAGAAGATACAATAAACAGTGCCATTGATACCAGCCACAAATCCATTCCTATTTTACTACCCATAGACGCATCGCCCAAAGCGCTTAAAGGTGGATACACCGTCCAGCCGCCACTTGCAGGGCCGGTTTGAACAAATAAAGAAGAAACCATTACTACAGAAGCCATAAAGAAAAACCAGTAGCTAAGCATATTTAAAAGAGGTGAAGCCATATCTCTTGCACCAATCTGCAATGGAATTAAAAAGTTTGCAAAGGTTCCGCTTAAGCCGGCAGTTAATACAAAAAATACAAGCACTGTACCGTGCATGGTTACCAATGCATAATAAAATTCAGGGTTCAGTTTTCCGCCTTTAGCCCAATGGCCTAAAAAATCTTCCAAAAAAGGAAAGGTAGCATCCGGATAACCTAACTGCAGGCGAAAAATAACAGAAAACAATCCGCCTATTATTGCCCATATAATACCAGTAACCAAAAATTGCTTGGCAATGGTTTTATGATCCTGGCTAAATATATATTTTGTTATAAACGGTTCGTGATGATGATGTTCCTGATGTGCATCATGGCTTGCATGAGTTGCTTCCTGTAAGGTAATTGCGCTGTCCATAATCTTAAATTTTTCTCTTCTGAATACTAATTAATTATTTTAATGGCATTGCCTGTGCAAGTTGCTTACCTGCACCGGCACT
>JANLQE010000036.1:0-7279 GCA_031367625.1 Bacteroidota bacterium | reverse complement strand
TTTAGGTTATCAGCCTACTTTTGAAGGAGATTTATTTGATTACAACGCCACCTTTGGTATTAAGAATGAAAACAACGGTTGGAAACAGGATGTAAGTATTACCACGGGTGGCAACCAACAATTATACTCGGTTGAAAATACGGTTAACCGAAGCTTGGGTACTGCTAGTCCAACGGCGTTTAAGCCGGGCGGATTCAGGTTTACTCATATTGTAGGAAACTATGATGTTTCCAAATCAGTGGCCGAAAATGTTAGCGTTGCATTTGGCTCCGAAATAAGGAAAGAAACATTTACTATTATTGCAGGGGATACAGCTTCTTATTCGGGGCAGGGAGCAAACTCTTTTCCTGGTATTCGTGCAGAGAATGCCACCACTAACAGTCGGTTTAACTTTGGTGCCTATGCAGATGCAAGTTGGGATATTACTAAAGACTTTCTGCTGAATGGAACCGTTCGTGGCGAAAGATATAGCGATTTTGGTAATGCTTTTGTATGGAAAGTATCTTCCCGCTATAAAGTTGCGGATGATAAATTTGTAATCAGAGGGTCGGCTTCTACCGGTTTTTTAGCACCAACATTACACCAGATATACAATCAATCTACCCAGGCTTCTTTTGCCGGAGGAACCATTGTACTTTCCGGCTTGTTTAATAACCGAAGTAAGCAGGCTTTTGCTTTAGGAATTCCTTTATTAAAGCCTGAAAAATCTGATAACTACACAGTGGGTATTGGTATAACTCCTTCTAAAAACTTTAGTTTCACTTTGGATTATTATAATATTACCATCAAAAACAGGATTGTGTATAGCTCATCTATTACAACAGATGATAGAAAGCTTGCAACCCCGCTTACAGAATTAGGGCGAATTTTAAAAGGAAGTAGTGTAGGTGCTGGTAATTTTGATTTGCAAAGCGTGCAGTTCTTTATTAATGGTATTAAAACAAGAACAAGCGGACTGGATTATGTTGCCAATTATAAAAATATTGAGCTGGGAAGAGCTAAAATGGGTGTAAACCTTGCCGGTAATATTACACTAACCAATGATATTTTGGGTAGCCCCAATGACCCCAAAGCGATTAAAGACGCTGGTTCTACAATCTTAAGTACACAAATCAGATCTTTATTAACGAGGAGCAGGCCAAGATACAAAACAGTATTAGGGATAGATTACCATATTGACAAACTTAGCGTTAATTTAAACAATACCCTGTTTGGTCCAACTGAGTTTCAGGATTTGGATAATGGCGGTAGTGATATGGAAAATATTAAACAAAGATTCACGCCGGCTGTTGTTACGGATCTGAATTTAGGGTATGATTTTACTCCTAAAATAAATTTCTCTTTTACAGTAAATAATCTGTTGAATGTACTGCCTAAATGGAAATTAGAAGCATTAAACCCTGCAGGCCAGGCTGTATTGAATGATGCTGCGGCTAAAAGTCTTTTAGAAGGGTTCCTTGAATTCAGCGGACGCTATAAAATTTTAGCATATAATGGTTCTCAGTTCAGCCAGTTGGGCACTACTTTTCAGGCTTCTTTAAATTTTAAATTCTAAATAAACTTGAGTTACAAAAGGGTGTGAATTTTTTCACACCCTTTTGTATTTTTAAGACATCTCTATATTATAAAAAAGGCACTTCAAGCGCCTTTCCTATTCTAACTATTATCAGTTTTCTATTTCCCTGCTTCGGGAATGGTAATCTTTTCCAGATTAACACTTCTGCAAAGCGCATTAAAATCTGTCACTTGTTTTTGCAACGCTGCATACTCATTTTTTACAGGCAGCCATCTTGCATTTAAATCAGTAAGCTGTTTTTGTTGCCCACCTGTAACCGCAGGACTGTTAACATCCATTTCGCCTTTCAAAAAAATATAATCAGCACTCAGCATGTTCACAAAATTTATAATATCGTCATTGCTTTGAGCTTTGGGCTGCACAAGTTTTTCTTCCCATTCAGTGATTTTTTTCACCAGATTTTTTCCGCTTTCAATTACTGGTTTATACCGGGTTGTGTCTGATAGTATATCCAGCAAATCATTTATTTGTTTGCGTACAATACGCATCTGGTTTACATCATCATGTATTTCTTTTATTTTGGTATCAACTTCTGCCAGGGTTTGTTCCTGCTGTAAATATTCAGATGCAGTTGCATTAATTCCTGGGTCAGGAAGAATATTAACTGAGGTTATTTTTTCTTCTTTATCTGTTTTTAATTTTAACTGGTATTTACCGGGAGCCACTTTGCGCCCCTGGTAACTGCCTTCAATAAATACATTAGGTACACCAGGTAATGTTGCATACCGCATATCCCATACAAATCTGTTAAGGCCGGGTTTGTTGGATAGCAATGGTTCCGGCTGGGGGCCACCGGTAAACTTTATAAATTTTTTGTCTGGTACTGTTGAATAACTGCGTATCAACTGCCCTTTATCACCAAGTATTTCCAGGCTGAGTTTTAAGGAATCAGGCTTTTCAGGAACGAGGTAATAAACAGAAACACCTGTGGATGGGTTAGTGCCTGAATTATAAACTGGCGGAGGCCCATCCTCCTCATCGGGGCTTGCATCCAATGCACTGCCGCCAGATACACGGTAAGCATCAGATGGTTTAAGGAGGCCTAAACTTTTCATTGTGTCGCTCCTGTTGTACTGCTCAAAAATGCTAAGGTCGTCTAATATCCAAAAGGCACGCCCCATTGTAGATGCAATGAGGTTGCCTTTGTGTACCATCAAATCTGTGATAGGGGTTACGGGTAAATTTAATTGCTGCTGCTTCCAGGTTTTACCGCCATTGTATGAAATATAAAAACCTGTTTCGGTACCGGCGTACAGCAAATCTTTTTTTACATCATCCTCACGAACACATCTTGTATAAGCACCGTAAGGAATGCCGGTACTGATGTTGGCCCATGTTTTTCCATAGTCAGTAGTTTTATATATTGCCGGAGTAAAATCATTGAACTTGTAGCGTGTGGTAGCAATGTATGCAGTTGCCTTATCATGCGGGGAAACTTCAATACAGTTAATGAGGCGTTCGCTAAGGCCGGCAGGCGTTACATTCTTCCATGTTTTTCCATTATCCCTGGTAAGATAAACGAGGCCATCATCACTGCCTGTCCATATAACCCCTTTTTCGTACGGAGATTCTGCAACGTAGGCAAGCGTTGCGTAATTCTCGCCACCAGCACCTTCGTTGGTATAAGGTACTCCGCTTTGTCCCATCTTGCTTGTGTCATGCCGGGTAAGGTCTGGTGAAATTGCTTCCCAGTTTATGCCTTTATCTGTTGTGCGGAATAATACATTGCCACCATGATAAAAAATGCTGCGATCGTTAGGAGAATTTACAATTGGTGCATTCCAGTTAAAACGGTATTTCATATTTTTTGGCTGCAGGCTCTGGTATTGTATGGGCACAACCATAATTCCCTTGCTTTCTTTTGTTTGCTGATCCAGCAATTCTATTGTACCCTGGTAACTGCCGCCCATGGCGTATCTTGGGTTATCAGGATCAAAAGCAATAAATGCACTTTCGCCTCCGGCGGATGAAGTCCAGTCTTTTTCTCCAATACTGTTGCCCGCAAGATTACGGCTGGCTATCATTACAGAACTGTTATCCTGCTGGCCGCCATAAACATAATAAGGAAAACGGTTGTCTGCATTTACCCGGTAAAATTGTGCGGTAGGCTGGTTGTTTTGAGATGACCATGTTTTGCCCGAATTGAAACTGATAGCTGCACCACCATCGTTGGAGATGATCATATTTTTATTATTATTTGGGTTTACCCAGAGTTGATGATAATCTCCGTGGGTGCCACGGATATTGCTCCATGTTTTGCCTCCATCTAAAGAACGTAATCCCGGCGAATTAAAAACAGACACAATATTTTCATTCTGCGGATCGGCACATAACTCAATATAATACCAGGCTCTTTGCACAAGACGGTGATCTTTGCTTACCCGGTTCCAGGTTTTTCCTGCATCCTCACTTACAAATAATCCACCTTCTTCTTTTTGCGAATCACCTTCTACAAGTGCATATACTTTTTCTGGATTAGAGCGGCTAACCCCAACAGCCATTTTACCTTTTTCTTTTGGTAAACCCTTTTCAATTTTTACCCATGTTTCACCGGCATCGGTTGATTTATATAAACCGCTGCCCTTGCCACCACTTTTAATTTGCCAGGGCAGGCGTTGATGTTCCCACATTGCTGCATATAAAATGCGGGGGTTTATCATATCCATACTCAGGTCTGCACAACCTGTATGCTCATCTACATATAAAACTTTTTTCCAGGTTTTGCCGCCATCAATTGATTTATAAATACCACGTTCTTCTGAAGGGCCATTGATTGCGCCTTGTGCAGCAACAAATACAATATCCGGATTGGCAGGATGAATACGGATGTTGGCAATCTGGCGGGTAAGGTCAAGGCCCATTTTTTTCCACGTTTTGCCTGCATCTGTTGATTTGTAAACACCATCACCATACGATGTCATTACACCACGTGGCGCATGCTCACCCATGCCAACAAATACTACGTTGGGGTCACTCTCACTCACAGCTACTGCGCCAACTGAACCCGTTTTAAAATAGCCGTCAGAAATATTTTGCCAACTGCCGCCTGCATCAAATGTCTTCCACACACCGCCACCTGTAGTGCCCATATAATAGATTAAAGGGTCGCCCACCACACCGGTAGATGTTACCGAGCGGCCACCACGGAAAGGGCCAATGTTGCGCCACTTTAAATTTCTTAAGCTTGAATCTATTTCTGTTGATGTGGAAACAGGCTGTGGGGGCTGGGTTTCTTTTTTCTTACCGGGCTTTTGCTGTGCCTGTGTTTGAAGAATAAAAAATAAAAAGGCAAGTATTGAAAATATTTTTTTCATGCAGTAAGTTTTTTTAAATTAAAATTTGAAGTTAAATATAACTGGTTAATATGGAGAATTATCAACAAATATATATTGCATATTTCTGAATAAAGTAGTTTCAAAATTTTTAAAGAACATTTCCTGTTTTTTGTTTACCAATGGTAACCTCTTTTCCATTACCTGCGTTAAAAAATTATTTTCAGGGATTTTTTAGCACCATGATAGTTTGAATATAATTATGAAGATTAAATTAAAATGGAAAAATATTGTTTATAACATTGTATCTTCTCATTTTATTTACTTAAAATTAATGATATGAAACAACTGCTTTTTTGTTTATTTATGCTATCTTTTTTTATTTCAAAATCACAGAATACCGACTCAGCCTGGATCAGGGACAATTACACCAAAAAAGAAGTGTATATCTCCATGCGTGACGGCATCAGGTTATTTACCTCCCTTTATATACCAAAAGATACCAAAGAAACCCACCCGGTACTGATAACAAGAACGCCTTATTCCTGTGAGCCTTATGGAGAAAATAACTGGATAAATTATGCGGATAGTTATCAAAAAGAATACCTGCGGCAAGGGTATATAATGGTAACACAGGATGTACGTGGAAGGTGGATGAGTGAAGGTGCATTTAAAGATGTACGCCCGTTTAATGCAGATAAAAAAGGTACAGAGATAGATGAGGCAAGCGATTCTTATGATGCCATTGACTGGCTGGTAAAAAATATCCCTGGCAACAATGGTAAAGTGGGTGTATTCGGAATTTCTTACCCCGGTTTTTATTCTACTATGGCAGCAGCCAGTAATCATCCTGCACTAAAAGCAGTAAGCCCCCAGGCACCGGTAACCAATTGGTTTATGGGCGATGATTTTCATCATAACGGAGCCTTTTTTCAAATGGATGCATTCGATTTTTATTCTGCGTTAGGATTTGCTTTTGGTGTACCTCATCTAAAACCCACACCTGTGGCAGCAACTTCTTTTGGATATCCCATTCATGATAGTTATAAATTTTTTCTTGAAGCAGGCAGCTTAAAAAATCTTACAAAATATATGGGCGACAGCATTGCCTTCTGGAAAGATGTAATGGCTCATCCAAATTATGATGCCTTTTGGAAGGCACGTGATGCACGCAATGCCACAAAAAATTTAAAGCCTGCTATGTTATGGGTAGGTGGTTTGTTTGATGCAGAAGATTGCTGGGGTGCCTGGAATGCGTATAAGGCTGCGGAACAAAATAATCCAGGTAAAGCATTTAATAAAATTGTAGAAGGGCCATGGTATCATGTGCAATGGGCAAATCATGATGGAACACATCATGGTAATATTCCCTTTGGCTCTAACACAAGTGAATATTATCAGCAACATTTTGAAATCCCTTTCTTTAATTATTTTTTAAAGGGTATGGGAGATATTTCACAAATAGCAGAAGCAAATATTTTTGTTACCGGTGCAAATGAATGGAAAACATTTAGCCAATGGCCCCCTGCAGATAAAAAGGATGAGACCTTGTACCTGCAGCCGGGCGCAAAATTAGGTTCCGCAAAACCCGCTGCAGCAAACAGTTTTACAGGATATACAAGTGACCCTGCCAGGCCGGTTCCGTATCAGGAGAATGTTCACTTCAACAGGTCCAGAACTTACATGACCGATGATCAGCGCTTTGCCAGCCGCAGGCCTGATGTAGCCGTTTTTCAAACGGATGTATTGCCAGATGCGGTAACAGTTACCGGGAATATCATAGCAGATATTTGGGCCAGCATATCCACCACTGATGCAGATTTTGTAGTGAAAGTAATTGATGTATTTCCTGATAGCCTGGGCTATAATAATGTGAATATTTATGCAGAAAAAGATCCGGTAAATCCATATCCCATGGGAGGTTATCAAATGCTGGTAAGAGCAGAAATTTTTCGTGGACGATACAGGAAGAGTTACGAAAACCCTTCGGCTTTTACACCCGGAAAAATTGAGGAAATAAAATTTGAGCTGCCTTCTATTGCACACAGTTTTAAAAAAGGCCACCGCATAATGGTACAGGTGCAAAGCAGTTGGTTTCCTTTGGTAGATCGTAATCCACAGCAGTTCATAGATATCTATCATTGCGATGAAAAGGATTTTATAAAGAGTGAAATAAAACTGTACCACGATAAGCAAAATGCATCAAAAATTATTTTACCTGTTTTAAAATAAAGAGTAAATGATGAAAAAATTATTTAGATAATTATACAACGGTTTCATCAGGCCAGAGGTTACAGCCATTTGAGGCGGTGGTTTATGAGGTATAGAAATGATAAAGAAAACAGAGCGATTAAAATAAAAAAAGCCGAAGCATTTTGCTCCGGCCTGGTGCCCACGAAAGGAATCGAACCTTCACGCCCTTGCGAACGGC
>JANLQE010000030.1:0-6235 GCA_031367625.1 Bacteroidota bacterium | reverse complement strand
AATTTTGAAGTAGAGTTTATAGGGGTAGATGATGCGGCAGAACTGGAAGAAGATGATGTGGAAGATGACCCGCAAAATTTAAAACCAAGGGCTCCCATTGTTACCATCATGGGCCACGTAGATCATGGTAAAACATCGCTGCTGGATTATATAAGAAACACCAACGTAATTGCAGGAGAAGCTGGTGGTATCACCCAGCATATCGGCGCCTACGAAGTAACATTAAAAGATGGCAGAGCCATTACCTTCTTAGATACACCTGGCCACGAAGCCTTTACGGCTATGCGTGCCCGTGGTGCCAAGGTTACCGATATAGCTGTGATAGTGGTAGCTGCAGATGATGCCGTAATGCCCCAGACAAAAGAAGCTATTTCTCATGCGCAGGCAGCAAATGTACCCATGATTTTTGCCATCAATAAAATAGACAGGGACGGCGCTAATCCCGAAAAAATAAAAGAACAGCTTGCCGGGATGAACATATTGGTAGAAAGCTGGGGAGGCAAATTCCAGAGCCAGGAAATTAGTGCCAAGCAAGGGCTCAACATTGATTTGCTGCTGGAAAAAATATTGCTGGAAACAGATATTCTCGAATTAAAATCAAATCCTGTAAAGCAGGCTTCCGGCACCATCATAGAAGCTTCGTTGGATAAAGGCCGGGGATATGTAGCCACAATTCTGGTACAAAACGGTACGCTTAAGCAGGGCGATATGATTGTATCGGGCCAGTTTTTTGGTAAGGTAAAAGCCATGTACAATGAGCGTAACCAACGCAGCGAAATAGCGCCGCCATCTACACCCGTTTTAATTTTGGGTTTAAATGGTGCACCGCAGGCTGGCGAAACTTTTAAGGTTTTTGAAAACGAAGCCGATGCAAGGGAAATGGCTTACAGGCGTGGACAGATTCTCCGTGAGCAGGGCATCAGGGCTAAAAAACATATTACACTTGATGAGATTGGCCGTCGTTTGGCACTCGGAAACTTTAAAGAATTAAATGTAATTATTAAAGGTGATGTGGATGGTTCTGTAGATGCATTGAGCGATTCATTACAGAAATTAAGTACCGAAGAAATTGTAGTAAAAGTTATTCATAAAGCCGTTGGTGCCATTACAGAAAGTGATGTAACGCTGGCCAATGCATCTGATGCGATTATCATCGGCTTCAATGTGCGCCCCTCTATGAAAGCCGGTAAGCTTGCAGAAGCAGAATCAATCGAAATAAAATTATATTCTATCATTTACAATGCCATCGAAGAAATTAAAAGTGCCATGGAAGGTATGATGGAACCCGGTGTAGAAGAGAAAATACTGGGTAATGTAGAAATAAGAGAAACCTACAGATTTGATAAGGCCACCGTAGCAGGATGTTTTGTACTGGACGGAAAAATTGCCCGTAACAACCGCATCAGGCTGGTACGGGATGGTATTGTAATATTTACCGGCGAGCTGGCAAGTCTTAAACGCTTTCGGGACGATGCAAAAGAAGTTACCAGCAGCATGGAATGTGGCCTGGTAATAAGAAATTATAATGATATTAAAGCAGGTGATATTGTAGAAGCATTTGAAGAAGTAGAAGTAAAACGTACTTTATAAAATTACGTTGGTATTCAGCAGTTGTTTTTCATGGCAACATCGTTGTTCCGATAGCAATCAAACTCACTTGAACAGAATAACATTTTTCAGCAAAAGATTGTAGTGTATTATGCACTACAATTTTTTGTTAAATGATAACTATAAACCTGCTTGGTAACCATACAGGTTTACATTTGACAACACAAAATCAGCAACCCGTTTTGCAACGTATTATGATAAAAAATAAAATCTTACTGACTGTTTTTTCTTTCGCAATTTTTACAACTGTTTTTGCCCAACCAAAAAAAGTGGTTGCAGATAAAATTGTGGCAATAGTGGGCGATAAAATTGTATTAAAAAGCGATATAGATAATAGTATTCTGGATATGCAACGGCAGGGGATAGATGTACCGGCAAATGCAAGATGCCTGACGCTGGAGCAGGCGCTTGGTGTAAAAGCCCTGGTTTTACAGGCCGAAAAAGATTCATTGCCCGTAACAGACGAAGAAGTAGAAGCCGATATCGAAAACCAGGTAAGAAGTTTTATAAACGCTTATGGTTCAAAAGAAGAATTGGAAAAAGTAGCGGGCAAAACAGTTTACCAGCTTAAAGAAGACTTTCGCCAGGGCTTTCGGGATCGGAAACTCGCCACTGCCATGCGTGAAAAAATTGTAGGCGATATTAAAATTACTCCCAACGAAGTAAAAAAATATTTCGAAAAAATACCTACTGACAGCCTGGTTTTTTATGAAAGCGAAATTGAAGTAGGGCAGGTGGTTATTTACCCAAAAGCAAGCCGTGATGCCGAAGAGTATGCCATACAGCAATTGGCAGATTATAAAAAGCAGGCTGAAAGCGGGCAGAAAGATTTTAAATCCCTGGCTGTTTTATATTCTGAAGATCCGGGTGTAAAACAAAATGCCGGGCAGTATGAGATAAACAGAAACCAGAAAGATTTAGATCCCATCTGGCTGGGCAAAGCTTTTACTTTAAAAGAAGGCCAGATAAGCAATCCGTTTAAATCAAAATTTGGTTACCATATTATACAGATGATAAGCCGCAATGGAGATGATGCAGTAGTAAAGCATATTTTAAAAATACCGCAGGTTACTGTTGTAGAAATAAAATCGGGTATGCAGAAATTAGATTCTGTACGGGCCAATTTAATATCGGGCACAATTGATTTCGGTTCAGCAGTATCAAAGTATAGTGATGATGAATCAAGCAAATTTACTGCAGGTATTTTGCAGGGCAGGGATGGCAGTTTTTTAACGATAGACCAGTTGGATAAGGATATGATCCCTTTATTAAAAGAGCTTAAACCCGGCCAATATTCCCAGCCGGTGCAGTTTGCAGATGAACGTGGAAAAAAGGGCACCCGTATTGTTTATTTAAAATCGCAGACAGCGCCACACAGAGAAAACTTAAAAGATGATTACAGCCGGGTAGCACAAAGAGCAGTAGAAGAAAAAAAAGAAAACGCCCTGGAAAACTGGTTCAATAAAAAAATTAATACTTATTATATAATGGTGGATGACGAGTACAAAAGCTGCCAGGCAATGAAAAAATGGGTGGATGCATCTAAAGCCACCGGTAAACAATAAAAGATAAAGCAATAAACGATATAAGCGTTCCGGTAATCATCGGAACGTTTTACTTTTACAAACAGAACAGCATCTTTGTGTTTGTTGCAAAATATAAAACATGATAGAAAAAAATAACATTATACAGCAAGAGGAAAATGCCATTCTGGTAGGGTTGGTACAAAAAGACCAAACAGAAGTGCAGGTAAAAGAATATATGGATGAGCTGGCTTTTTTAGCAGAAACGGCGGGTGCTGTTACGGTAAAAAGATTTACCCAAAAAATGAAGCACCCCGATAGTAAAACTTTTGTAGGCAAAGGAAAACTGGAAGAAATAAAAAACTTTATTCTTTTAAAAGGCAATATAACCATAGTAATTTTTGATGATGAATTAACCGGTTCACAAATTCAGAATATAGAAAAAGCATTAGAAGTAAGAACCATTGACAGGAGTGATTTGATACTGGATATTTTTGCCCGCCGGGCCAAAACTGCACAGGCCAGAACCCAGGTAGAACTTGCCCAATACCAATACATATTACCCAGGCTGAAAGGTATGTGGAAGCATCTGGAAAGACAGGGCGGCGGCGTAGGTACAAGGGGCCCCGGAGAAACAGAAATAGAAACTGACCGGCGTATTGTAAAAGATAAAATAAGCCTCTTACGTAAACGCTTAGCCGATTTTGATAAGCAGGCATTTACGCAGAGAAAAGAACGGGGCGAATTTATAAGGGTTGCATTGGTTGGTTATACCAATGTAGGCAAATCTACCCTGATGAATATTTTAAGCAAGAGCGATGTATTTGCAGAAAATAAATTATTTGCCACGCTGGATACTACTACCCGTAAAGTGGTGCTGGGCCAAACCCCTTTTTTATTAAGTGATACCGTTGGTTTCATCCGTAAACTGCCGCTTCACCTTGTAGAGAGTTTTAAAAGTACACTGGCTGAAGTAAGAGAAGCCGATGTATTGCTGCATGTGGTAGATATTTCTCACGGGCAATACGAAGAACAGTTAGCAGTAGTAAATAAAACCCTTGCCGATCTGGGCAGTGCAGACAAACCCACTATTACCATTTTTAATAAAATGGATAAATTTGAAAAGCAGGTGTTTGATGAGTGGCTGGAAGAAGAGGTAAAAAAAGAAATTTTCGGGGAGCTTAAAGAACGCTGGCAAACCGAAACCAAAGGCAACTGTGTATTTGTATCGGCCACAGAAAAAACAAACCTTGAGCCGCTTCGCCAAACCATACTGAATAAGGTAAGAGAATTGTACCAGGTAAAATATCCTTATAAAGCAGAATATTTTTATTAAGCTTTCATTTTGCTGATGCCCCATAATAAAACATATAAGTGGTTTAAGATTGCCGGCTGCATTGCAGAAATAAATATTGGGCCAACCGGTTTAGCAGAGATTACGGTAAATGAAAAAAACATCTGCCTTGCCCTGCACCACGGTAACCTGATGGCCTGTGCACAAAAATGCCCACATGCAGGGGGCACACTTTCTCATGGCTATATAGATCTGCTGGGCAATATTGTTTGCCCGGTACACAGGTATAAATTCAGCCTGCAAAACGGCAGAAATACAAGTGGCGAAGGGTATTTTTTAAAAACTTTTCCGGTGCAGGTACGCACAGATGGCGTGTTTGTAGGCTTTCCCGAAAATAATATGTTCAATTGGCTTAAATAGTTGCGTTTATTTTTTTGCCTAAAACTAAAAAGCCTTATTTTTGCCCTCCCAATAAAAAAGGTACACTCCTCCTTAGCTCAGTTGGTTAGAGCATCTGACTGTTAATCAGAGGGTCTCTGGTTCAAGTCCAGAAGGGGGAGCACTACAGTAAAGGGTTTCAGGAAACTGGAACCTTTTTTATTTATGCAGTATTACATTTTCCGTCACTTTTGGATTTGTTCTGTTCAGTTTTTATTATAATATCAGGATAAGTATGCTCAGCTAATTTGTATAAAAATTCTACTATACTTTTTGCCTGCTCAATACTTACTTTCATTCCGTTCTTATCAAGTTCCTTTACGGCTGTTTCTGGGTTTATATTTTGAATTGTCTTTTGCATAATGTATAATATAATAAAGGGTGCAGCCTGCTACACCCTTTTAAAATCAATTTAGGCAAACAGGCTCCAAGTAAGAAAGACTGGTGCAGGGGTAAATTGGTTCTGCAACTTCTTTCATCCTGATTAAAAATTCAGTTATCATTTTAAAAGTAAACGACGATGAGGCTAAGATTTTATGAACACTCTTAGCATTCCCTGAATACGACACCGCAGCTGCATAGACAACCCATAATTCTTGTACTAATTCGTAAGGATTATTTTCCGTGAGTACGTTGCGTAAACGGATTTACTTAACTCCTTTTCCCAGCACCGTCTCCCCTGCTTCCTTCCCGGCAATGTTTCTTTAGGCTTCTATGGGGTACAGCCTACACGTAAGTGACAGCCCTGGATATTCAAATGTGAATTTTTTACTAAAGCCTGCATCTCTTTAAACGAATCGTTATCCAAACATTCTTATGTACAATAGAAAATAAATTATAAACCATAAGAATTATTAAAATGAAAAAAATTTTCACATACATCATGCTGCTTTCGTTTAGCAGTGCCAGTTTAATAAGTTGTGGTAGCAGTAAAAATTCCAGCAAAGGCATATTGGGCGGTACCAATGTGGGCGGCATGGTAGTAAAAACTGTTGCAACCGTGGTAGGCCTTATCCTGCTTTCTAAGCTGCTTAAATCTGTGCTTAATACGGTAGGGAAAAGCACGGCGTTTACCGGTTTATCGCAAAACCAACAATTTATGGCAAACTTTAATGAGGATACCAAACTCAGTTCTTTTGCACAAAATGATTTAATGAAGACTGCTTTGCAGGTACTGGTGGCAGAACATTATAAGATACCGCTTGCAACGGTTGCAAATAATTACAAAAGTTTAAATACCGCCGGCGACCTGGCAACTTTTATTGGCAAAAATGCAGATGCAAAAGTATTAGCAGCGATCAAATAAATAAAATGCCTTCAGTAAGCTTTTTTTCCAGCAACGTGTCCCCCAGGTTTGTGTGTTTGGTGAGGA
>JANLQE010000397.1:0-8719 GCA_031367625.1 Bacteroidota bacterium | reverse complement strand
CAAAAAGAAATTGCAAAATACATCACAGGCATACGGCAACAAATACAGCAGCTAAAAGACAAAACAAAGGAAGCCCTGCACAAGGCTGACAAGGAAATAGAAGAAATATTATTGAACTAACCAATACATTTGGGTGCATTTTTTCCACACTTGAAAACCATTACCAGAAAGATAATTTTATTTTATGGAAGAAATACCTATGCCGGATGGCAAATTGCTCCAGGAACTGGTAACAATAAAAATGCCCTTCGGAAAATATAAAGGAACAGTTTTAAGACACTTACCGGTGAGTTACCTGGAATGGTTCTGGAGCAAGGGATTTCCTAAAAACAAAATAGGTAAGCTCTTAGAAACTTTGTACGAAATAAAAATAAACGGGCTGGAAAAACTATTAGATAATATTAAAGGATGAACTATTCTTTTTCATCTTTTACTTCGTTCAGTTCTACTTCTTTAATATCCGCTTCCATCTTTTCTTTTTTTAGCCCTACTCTTACCAAACCAAAAATACTCATGTAAATATTGGCCATCCATACCAGGGCAAAGCCGCCAATTAAATACCCACGCCAGTCATCAAACACTAAATGATATTTTGTGATGATTAAAAAAATCAGGGTTATATAATGGCTGAAACAATATTCGCAGGTAAACAAATAAAAAAATTTACGCTCCAGTAGTTTTCTGCAGGCCTGCGATTTTTTTACACAGTAGTCTCTTGGCTCTTTAAATATTTCCTCATGCGTTACTGTCCATGCAATGCATGCAATGGGCAGGGCTAATAAAAAGAGGTTGGTTACCTGTTGAGATCTATCCATAAAAATTATTTAATACAAAGATGGATATTTCAGGCAAAGGGGCAAAGAAATACAAAGATTCCATTGCAGCTTTTGATTTTATCTTAGCGCCTTTACGTGAAATTTCTACGCTAAGATAAAAGATTCGCAAGGGTATGCAGTACAAGAGACCCGATAGCTACCGGGTGCCGCAACGATGATACGCATAGAGCCAATGCCGGTTTCAAAAATCTATTTAGATGCTTTTTTTTGTATGAAATCAATTAAGTATTTTTAATGTACATCTAAAATAACCTGCCATGTATTTAATCTTTAAAATTATTAAAGAAAAAGCTTTTCTTTTTCTTGCTGTAACTTTTGCTGTAGCATCCTGCACTACTAACACCGGCAACAAAAATGCTAAACTCACTGATACTTCTGTAGAAGTAAAACCTGCTACTTACGACACCGGTTTTAAAGTAGAAGCCGAAGCGTTTGCTGACCTTCAGATATTGCGTTACCAGGTACCCGGTTTCAGCAATTTGCCGCTTGCACAAAAACAACTGGCATATTATTTATATGAAGCCGCATTATGTGGCAATGATATTATTTACGATCAAAAAAGCAGGTATGGCCTCATGCTTCGCAGAAGCCTGGAAAATATTTACGGTACTTATACAGGAGATAAAACCTCTGCTGACTGGAAAAAATTTGAAGAATATTGTGGCCGGGTGTGGTTCAGTAATGGCAACCACCATCATTATGGTAATGAAAAATTTGTGCCGGCCTGCAGTACAGATTATTTTATGCAGATAGCCAGAAGCAGCGACAGCACTAAGTTTCCTTTGGATACGATAGAATCTGTAGCGGTGTTTTTAACCAAGCTGCAACCAATTGTATATGATTTAACTGTAGAACCAAAATTAGTTAACTTAAAACCCAACATAGATAATGTTGCTGCATCATCAGTAAATTTTTATGAAGGGGTTACACAAAAAGAAGTAGAAAGTTTCTATGCAAAATTTAATACCAAAGGCAATGCGCCTTCGTGGGGGCTTAACAGTAAGTTGACAAAAGAAAACGGAAAATTGACAGAAAAAATATGGAAAGTGAGCGGTATGTATTCTGCGGCTATTGAAAAAATTGCCGGCTGGCTGGAAAAAGCTGCATCCGTTGCAGAAAATGAACAGCAGAAAAAAACATTGCTTTTATTAGTTCAATATTACAAAACCGGCGACCTGAAAACATTTGATGAATATAATATCGAATGGGTAAAAGATATAGACAGCCGGATGGATGTAGTAAATGGTTTTATAGAAGTATATCTTGACCCAATTGGTAAAAAAGGAATTTTTTAAAGCGTGGTTTCTATGAAAGATATGGAAGCTACCAAAAGAATAAAAGCCATTGGCGACCAGGCCCAGTGGTTTGAAGATAATTCTCCCCTGATGCCGGAACATAAAAAGAAAAATGTAAAAGGTATTATTGCAAAAGCCATCACGGTAATTGCAGAGGCTGGCAATGCTGCACCTGCTACACCTATCGGCATCAACCTTCCAAATGCAGACTGGATAAGGAAAGACTACGGATCTAAATCTGTTTCGCTGAGCAATATTATTTATTCGTACAATGCAGCTTCTGCCAAGGGTGGCTTGCTGGATGAATTTGCATTGAACGATACCGTAAAACAGCGCCTTAAAAAATATGGCAATCTTGCTGCGGATTTACATACCGATATGCATGAATGTATTGGCCATGCAAGCGGGCAGATTAACACCGGCGTAGAGACAACCGATAAGACCTTAAAAAATTATGCATCCTGCCTGGAAGAAGCCCGTGCAGACCTGGTAGGGCTTTATTATATTATGGATAAAAAATTAGTTGATATTGGCGTTTCCCCTTCTGCGGAAGTGGGTAAAGCAGAATATGATAATTACATGATGAACGGGTTAATGACACAACTGACCAGATTGAAACTGGGCGACCAGATTGAAGAAGCACACATGCGTAACCGGCAGTTAAACGCAGGTTGGGTATATGAAAAAGGTAAAGCAGGAAATGTAGTGGAGTTTGTAAAAAAAGAGGGCAAAACTTATGTGAAGATAAATGACTACAATAAATTAAGATCCTTATTTGGTGAGTTGCTGAGAGAAATACAGCGTATAAAATCGGAAGGCGATTTTAATGCCGGCAAAAACCTGGTAGAAACCTACGGTGTAAAAGTAGATGCTGCTTTACATAAAGAAGTGCTGGAACGCTTTGCACGCCTCAATGTAAAGCCTTACCGTGGTTTTATACAGCCAAAATTAATAGCCGTAATGGATGGAGATAAAATTACAGATGTAAAAATTGAATACCCCACAAGCTTCTTTGCACAGATGATGGAGTATGGAAAAAATTATTCTTATCTGCCGGTAAAAAATTAGAGAATAGATTCACGGATGGCACGGGTTGAACGGATAAGAACGAATTTTTATTTATTTAGATACAAATAGATACACGGATGGCACTGATAAAACGGATACTCACGGATTAAAAATCTGTTTTTCTTAGTCCAACCCTTGCCATCCATGAATCATTAAAAAATCTGTGTTCATTAGTCCGATCAGTGTCATCCGTGAATCTATAAAAATCTGTTTTCAAATGTATATTCGGTATTATCCGTGAATCTATTTTCTTTATTCAAAGGCAAATAAAGTTGCCGTAAAAATTCCTCTCTCCCGTTTTTTTGTAATGGCTTTCCAGTTGCCATTGTACCTTATCAAAGCCGGTACAGTAAGGCCTTTAAAGGTTGTCATCTGCACTTCCATATCTACTTTAAAATCGTACACGGCGGCATCATAACTCAGTGTATATTTTCTTGCTACCACTTCATAAGTATCGGCATTAAACCATGTGGTCATTTCATCTACCACTACCCCATCTGTTTTTCCGGGTTTTACTTTTTGGGTAAAAATGTAGCAATTGGTATTGTTGTAAAAATCCATGTCAATATCCATGTCATATTTATCAGCCATATCATCATTGTAAATAGCCGTCTTATTACTCATAAATGGAAGGCCGGTTATTTTTTTACCAGGATTGAAAAACAGCATTTTCAATTGTTCTTTATGTTTATCCATACCGCTTTTTCCGCTGGTAGAAAATTCTCTTCCTTTTACAATATTATCTTCGCCACACACAGCATCTTTTGTAAAAAATAAAGAGGCATACATTTGTGCAGTGTAATAATTATACTGGTGATCATCGGTATAAAAATCGCCTGTCACGGTTTCTTCCAGGGTTTGCATTGTTCTGCAATTGCCTTTTCGTACCTGCTTTGTTTTACTTTTTAAAGATGCCTGTAAATTCCCTTTCTTATCTACCATACGGATATCATTTAAGGCCGTAAACCCAATGATATGAAGGTTTCTAAAGGCTTTATAAAAACTGCTGTCGTTTTTTATGCGGTTGATAAAGCTGGGTACATTCAGTTTATTATCTATAACAACATTGCTGAGCGTAATAATTTTTTTGCCCACTATGCTGGTATCTGATTGCAGTTGCGCCCTGCAGTAGTTTGCAGTGAGTACAAAAAAAACAGGCATGAAAATTTTATTCATGCCTGCAAATTATCGTAAATGTTTTTAAAGAAAAACAAAAAAATTCCCCAATATTATTTGGGGAAAACCATCCGGTAATCTACTTTTATTTTGCCTTTGCTTATATCATCCAGTTTACGTTTCATTAAAGTACGCTTTAATGGCTTTATATAATCAATAAATAATTTTCCATCGGTATGGTCATACTCATGCAAAATTACTCTGCCGGTAATGCCATTAAAAGTTTTGGTATGAGCTTTAAAATTTTCATCCATAAAATTGATAGTGATAATTTCATTGCGGATAATATCTTCCCTTATTTTAGGAATACTAAGGCAGCCTTCATTATAGCTCCATTCGCTGCCGTCCAGCTTTGTAATATGTGCATTAATAAACACGCCTTTAAAGCCCGGCTCGTCAGGATATTTTCCTTTCTCATCATCTTCCTGGTTTGTAAAAATCTGCTCGCTGTCCATTACAAAAAGCCTAATATCTTTGTTTATCTGCGGAGCAGCCAGGCCCACGCCATTGCTGTTGTACATGGTTTCCCACATATCTGCCATCAGCTTTTCCAGGCCTGGGTAGCCAGGTGTTATATCAGCAGAAATTTTTCGTAAAATAGGTGAGCCATAAGCTACTATCGGTAAAATCATAAAATTTTAAATTCCCAAAAAGGGTTGTTCAGTTAAATTTATTAATTGGCAAAGTTAACTGATAAGTGTGATAAGAGAAAAGGCTTTGAAAACCTGCTGGCAAAACTGCTTCAGGGGTTTACGCTCTGCATATATTCCTGCAGCATAATGGTTGCTGCTATTTCATCTACAATTTTTTTATCCCGCCGGTCTTTTTTCTTCATCCCCATTTGCAGCATAGCGTCTTTTGCCATTTTAGAAGTATAACGTTCATCAACTGTTTTAAGTGGCATAGCAGGAAACTCTTTTTGTATTTTTTTTATGGCCGCCTGTGCTAATGCTGTGCCGTGTGTATCAGATTCATCCCAGTTTTTTGGCAAGCCAATAATAATTAATTCTACAGCTTCCTGCAAAAAATATTTTTTTAAAAACAGGATCAGTTCATGGGAGGAAATAGTGGTAAGGCCGGTGGCAATTATCTGCAGAGGATCAGTAACAGCAATGCCTGTTCGTTTTCCGCCGTAATCTATTGCCAGTATTCTTGCCATAATTTTAAACGAAATTTAATCTTCTGTCACAATACAAAAATTCTGTTGCAACCCTGTTGAATTTTTATACAACATATCTATCAGGTCTTTCCCAAAAATACTGTAATAGGGAAGCAGGTTATCTATCCTTTCCTGCAAGCTGCCGCCGGGGAAAAGCGTTTCCTTTATTTTTTTGATTTGTCTTTGCTGTGCTTCAAATTTTATCTTTTCTGCCTTCAGCATTTTCTTTTCCAGCAATTCAATGCGCTTTAATGCTTGTGTATGCAAAGCAGAAACATGGCCCTGCAATGTACTATCTACAAGGTTTGCGGCAGATTGCATTTCAGCATACAAATCTTTTAGGGTATATTTTTCTTTTTCTAAATTAAGCTGTAAGGTTGTTTCTCTTTTTACCAAAGTTGTAATTAAGTCATTCTCCTCCTCAAAAAAATCAACAGCAGCCATTTGTAAATCATTCATCTTACTGGCCGTTTTTTTATTTACCAGCATAAACGAATTTCTTAAAATTAAAACAGGGTATGGCACCTGAACGGCTTCAAAAACTTTTTTCAACTCAAGCCAGTAAGCCAGTTCGCCGCCACCGCCAACGAAGGCGATGTTCGGTAAAACCGTTTCCTGAAACACAGGCCTTAGTATAACGTTAGGGCTAAAGTGCTCCGGATGATCTTTTAACTCATCCAATATTTCTTTTTCATCAAAATTTAATTTGCTATTGATTACCGACCATCGATTATTTCCTTTTTCTATCCTTTCTCTTGTATCATCTTTTAAATAAAACAGGTTTATTTCTCTGCCTGCAGCCTGCACTTTATATTCTGGAGGAAAAAGCACTATTGTTTCTGCAACTGCTTTGTTGGAAAACTGTTCGTTTAATTCTTTTTTTATTACAGCACTAAATTCATTTTTAAGCACTGCATTATCTGGCAACAAAATTACCAATCCATAATCTGCAAATAATTCATGTGTAAATTCAAAGCTGGCCTGCTCAATTGTTTTATTTATGCTGTATGCTTTTCTTACCGATGCTAAAATTTCTTTGCCAAATTTCTCCACAGATAACTGCCCTTCAATTTCATCTATCAGCGAAATAAAGGCTTTATCAATTTTCATACGGCCTACAGCGCCTTTCTGTTCTGTTTTCCATACATACTTTTTTCCGTTGATGTTCACTTCTCCCAATTCTTCCAGGTCTGCATCTTCGCTACCCATATAATACACCGGTACAAAATTGCAACCCGCTATTTGCGCTTTTAATTCGCCTGCAAGTTTTATGGTGTGAAGGATTTTATAAATAAAATATAAATGACCGGTAAAAATATTGGGTTGGTGTGCAGTAGTAACAGTGAAGGTATTTTCATCAAGCAATGCATCAATATTGGCCTGCAGCTTATCCGAAACAGTAACATTGTTGTATTGTTTGTTTAGCTCACCTGCTAAAACTTTTCTATTGGTTGCATATTTTTTCCGACCGTTTATAGCTGCTTTTACCCCTTCAATAGAAACCGGATGTTCATAAAAAGGCACAAGCTTATCGTCGCCTTTTAAATAATCTAAAACAATCTTCGAAAAAAAACCCGTTTGCCTGTATTCTACATAAATTGATGTAAAGTTCATTGATTAATTTTTCTTTAGTAGAATTTAAGTAACAAACTTACACTAATCCTGAAAATTAAAACCGAATAGCGCCATTAATTTCAATGTTGAATTTTGTACTTAAAAGATTTTTGCCTTTTATCTTTCATTTTATTTTTAATCTCTCTTGCATTTCCGGATTATTTTTTTAAACTTTAGATTTCAACAGTAACTAAAAATCCTAAATTATAAATCATGCAAAAAAAATGGGTGGGTTTAAGCACGGGCATCGTTTTAGTTTTTACATTAATTGCTATTTTTCTATCGTGTAATAATAAAAAAAATAACAGTAATGCCAACATGGCAAAAGAGGATTCTGTAAAGCTGAAAATTGAAGCGGGTAAATATCTTGCCCACCAGGTTTCCAGTTGTATGGACTGCCACAGTCAAAGGGATTTTAACCAGTTTTCGGGGCCGGTAATTGAAGGAACGGAAGGAATGGGTGGTTTTGCATTTGATCAGAAACTTGATGTACCCGGCGTTGTATATGCCCGGAATATTACCCCCGACACTTTAAATGGTATTGGCAAATGGACGGATGAAGAAATTGCAAGAGCCATTACAAGAGGTATCAGCAAGAACGGAGATACACTTTTTCCGGTTATGCCTTATCCTCATTTTAATCAGATGAGTAAGGAAGATGTATATAGTATCATCGCTTTTTTACGTACCCTGAAACCCAACAGCAATAAAGTGCCTGCCCGTAAACTTTTTATACCGGCATCGGCAGCCTATCCACCGTTGCAAAGTGCATCGCTGGAAAATAATATAAAACCAGATGTATCAGACATGGTAAAATATGGTGGCTATATAGTAAACAGTGCTGCCTGTATGGATTGCCATACCCCTATGGATAAAGGTCAGTTTGTGATGCAAAAATATTTGGCAGGCGGACGTACATTTGACATGGGAATTTTTAAAGTTACTTCTGCCAATATTACTCCCGATTCTGCAACTGGTATTGGTAAGTGGAGCGAAGAAATTTTCCTGGAGAAATTTAAATTCTACAGTGACCCGGCTACATATTCAGCAAACCCCGGAAGACTTAATACTATAATGCCAAAAGCCATGTTTGCTCACCTGGACGATTTTGATATTAAAGCCATATACAGTTATCTGCGTACGGTTCCGGCTATAACCAACCTGGTGGAAAAATATCCGAAATAATTTTTATTGTTGAAATAAAGATGCCCCTGCAAAATTTGGGGCATTTTTGTTTTGTAATTCCGATACTTTGCAGAGATTATTACAATTGTCCGGCAGATGCCCGTACCCCAGGAATAACAACATACCTGAACTTATGGAACAGCAACATCCATTACACCACTTCTCCTTCCAGATCGTAATCATACGCTTTTGTAATTTTTACATTTACAAAAGTGCCGGGTAATAATTTTCTACTACTTTTTATGATTACTTCATTATCCACTTCTACACTGTCAAATTCTGTGCGGCCTAAATAGCGGCCGGCTTCTTTTTTATCTACCATCACTTTAAAAGTATGGCCTACTTTTTCTTCATTTTTCTCCAGCGAAATATCCTGCTGCACATCC
>JANLQE010000349.1:0-2309 GCA_031367625.1 Bacteroidota bacterium | reverse complement strand
GTTATAAGTATGCTGCGGCTGTCAGGATCATTGGTGCTGATTTGTTTGTCTGTTGTAGCATCCAGCTGTTGCTGAAGCGTATCGTATTTAATAGTGCGTTCTTTTAATTTGGCAATGCCCTGTGTTATCTTTTCTTTTTTTAGCTGCAGTTCATCGCTGGAAGAAACGTTTTCCTGTTGATCCAATTGATCGAGTTCCTGTAAATATTTTGTTGCCTTGTCTTCAATAAACTGGCGGTACTTGTCTATCTTTTTTTGATTGTAATTATTCTTTTTGCTGTTGACTGCTTTAAACTTGCTGCCATCGATACCAATGGTTGTTTTGCCCAGCAAGCCTGCATCGCTTGGAAACTGCACGTATAGCTTAAACATGGATTGTAAAGGCAGCGCATGCACTTTACGAAAGTCGGCAATGGTGTGATAGTTTGGTTGCAGCCCCTGCAGCAGCCACTGCAACTCAATGTTACGGCTGCATTCTTTTTCCAGCTTGCGGCTACTACGGATTTTATTGAGATAGCCATACAGGTACAATTTCAAAAGCACTCCGGGTGCATAAGGCGGACGGCCTTCACTTTTATGAACGGTACCAATGAAACCTAATTTTTGCAAATTGAGTTTATCAATAAAAGCATCCATTAGCCTTACTGCATTATCGGTAGTCACCTGCTCATCGGGTGTAGTAAAGTAGGTTTGGTGTCGGTTGTTTCCTTGTATAAATTGCATGCTGTTCATCTACAAAAACTACACTACATTTGGGCTATTCACATTGTGTGTATATTTGTTTGGTAACGCAAGTTTTTTCACAAACTCCCGTTGTGCGACATGGCAGGACACCCCCTTAGAATAACCGGAGTACATCATTTACAACCTAACAAACTAACATGCAAACATCCACCTTCGGACCCGTAACTACTAAACAACGTATCCATATACTTGACATTCTGCGAGGCTTTGCTCTTTTGGGCGTTTTACTAACAAATATTACGGAATATTCTGGTGAATATTCTATTGAAAGTCCACCATCGGGCCTTGGTGAGTGGACAATTAATTTTGTAAGAGTTTTTTCTGAAGGCAGTTTCTATCCTTTGTATTCTTTGATGTTTGGTGTTGGCTTTGCAGTGTGGATGGATAAATCAATAAAAAGAAACGGCAGCATTTGGCTATTTGCCTGGCGTTCCTGTATCCTGTTTTTCTTAGGGTATGTTTTCATAGTTCTTATTGATGGTAACCCAATTTTTCTGCGCTATGCTATCTTGAGTATCCCGCTATTGTTATTTTACAAAGCCTCTCCCAGAATATTATTAGCAGGAGCTTTGCTTTTTCTTTTATTAGGATTAATACATCAACCCATCAGCCGTAAGATTCAACAAATGAGAAGCCCGGAAGTGCAGGCCCGTAAAATGGAGAAAATAAAGAAACAAGTGCAGGCCTATCAATTGGCAAGAAGAGCAGCAGATAACAATAAAACATACTCAGCTTATGTTAAGGCAAGATCAATACTTTTTTTCAACCTTTTAAAAACTATCTATACTTTATGGGACAGATCTCTATCCATCATTTTCAGCATGTTTTTAATGGGGGTCTTTTTTTGGCGAAAAGGATTTTTCATTAATGTTGAAAAATATCTTTTATTCTGGAAGAAATTATTTTGGGTTACTCTGGTAATCGGTCTTGGTGGCCAATTGCTGATTTTTGTTTCCCTGCTAATGGAATCTAAAAAGTTAATGGTACTTAACCATGATATACTCGGGTATGGAGAAATACTATTGAACCCGCTACTGACTTTTTTTTATATTTCTTTGATTGTTTTAATTGTCTATAGGTTGAAAGGCAAAACATCTACGATATTAAATGGTTTGCAATCTGCAGGCAGAATGTCCTTTACTAATTTCTTTTTGCAATACATCATAATAGCCATAATAATGTATCCCTATGGATTAGGGCTTAATCAAAACATTTTTTCCTATTACTTAGTTCTGATTGCCTTTAGTGTTTTCCTTTGTCAAGTTCTATTTAGTACTTTTTGGTTCAAATATTTCATTTACGGCCCAATGGAGTGGCTATGGCGTAGCCTGACCTATATGAAATTTCAAAGTATAAAAAAGCTTAAAATCCCTACCATATGATTATTCTTGCAACTCTTATGATTAAAAGCAAGGCCACGACCGCACAACATTAAGTCGTATAGCCGACAAGCCCCCGCAATTAAAATCGTTTAAAATAAAATGCAAAAGCCCCAAACCGTGAAGGATGGGGGCTTTTGGCTATACGCTGTTCAGCGACACCGGGCTTAGGTGGTTTTGTAGCATT
>JANLQE010000345.1:0-7062 GCA_031367625.1 Bacteroidota bacterium | reverse complement strand
ATAATAACTAAAAGCCCAACAGAATTCCGTCCAGCCCGAACCAAAGTACAGCGATGCAAACAGCCGAAGTTTGAACGTCCTTTGCTTGCACAAAAACCAATGTTGTGGAGCCCTTCTTTCTGTCAAGCTGCTGCTTTCGCTTTTATAAGGAGTTCTTCAATCAATTCTGTATTTTCATCCAGTTCCTTTGCTTTTAAAAGTAAACGTTCAGCTTCTTCCAGTTGATTTAGCTTAAGATGATAAATTCCTAAGTTTCTATAAGCATATGAGTTCTCTTTGTCCAATTGAATTGAGTAGTTGATATCATCTAAACCTTCATCAATTTTTTCAAGTTCAAGCTTTGCATGTCCACGGTTGTTGTATGCGTAAGCAAATTCTGGTTCTATGGCAATAGCTTTATCAAAGTGAGGGATTGCTTCGGTAAACTTATTTTGTTTGTTTAGTTCATAGCCAATAAAATTATGAGAGAAAGGATTATCAGGATTTAAATCAAACGACTTTTGCAAGTAATCATCTTTCTCTGTGGTTAATTGTAAGAATGAACATACGAAACTGAAATTGTAATAATCATCAGAGTTCATCTGTTCTTTGCTTTCAAATATTTTCAAGAGTTCGTAAGCTTTAGAATAGTCCTTGATGAAGATGTAAGAAGTATAGGCAAGTCTGTAAACATCATCAATGGAATACCCTTTTTTTAGAAATTGTTCAAACATAGGTGCAGCCTTTGCAAACTCCTTTTTATCATATAATTCTGCCGCAACTTGATATTCTTTTGAAAATTTTTTCAATCCGAATAGTTGTCGAAGTTTGGCACCGTCATTATATGTAGCCTGACCGTTGGGCAATGCTTGGGGTACACTGCTGGGAATAATGTTTGAAAAAAAATCGAAGATAGAGCACAATGTAAAGAAGGCTATTATCATTTTCAATGCACCGTGCATGTCATACTTAAAGACAAAATAACTTGTTATTCCTGCGATTGTTAATGAAGCTATTGGACCACCAAGAATAAAAAGGATTTTTTTAAGCAAAGACATCTCAGTTGATGAAGGAACACACATTCCTGTCTTCCAAAATAATGTTTTCCTAAACCACAATTCTAATAATCCAATCTTAAATCTAAAACTCTTAGTTGTCTCTCCATATGAGCCAATATAAACAGTCACTTTTTTTCTTGTAAAAATAAGAGCAGGAATTGCATGACCTAATTCATGAAGTAATACAGTAATTGGATGAGCTACAATTAAAATTGCAACTCCCATCAACAAGAATATTAGAAATATCAATTGCATTCCGAATTTATTTTTGGGGTTGCACACAACACATAAACATACGTACCAATTTCTCCTCATCAAAAAAAAATAAATTGATGATCAATGCTACTTATCCCGCTAAATGATATTGTTATGTCCGCCTTGTTGTATTTATAGAATGTCGCCTTTTAGCCACAAATCATTTAACGGACTTACAATTAGGTACCAGCGGGGTTTTCACAGTATTTGCTAACAACAAATTGTTTGATTTCGTGAAACCCCGATATAGATATAGCTCAAACTTCAATTAACTCAAACCTATACTTATTTACAAGTTAATAAAGCTTTGCCCACCAGTTAAAAACCGTACATGCACCCGGGTTTTATTTCTGAAAATTTATCTGTTGCAGGTTTGTAAAGATTGGAAATAAAAAAAACGCTGAGACAGAAAAACGGTAGCGCTTACGATGTGGTGGAATTTGAAAAACGTCTGCCCGGAAGCGCTGGTTGGCTATGTACCAAAGATAAATATAACTTACCAGTGTTAAGCTATGTTTGTCAAGCCGAAACAAAAGCCCAATACCGAACTAAATGCTCATTGGGCTTCCGTTAGCCACCATATTGCCAAACGCCGTGTTGGGCGTTTGTACAGTTATTTTATCCTACCTAACTAAACTATCTATACTATACTTCCTGTGGTCAAATGTGTTTGCATGTCCATAGTGCTTATCATGATAGTTTCTGTATATAACCATTTTGTTTATACTAATTGATTGAATTTTTATAGTGTCAGTATAAGTTGGATAACTAAATTGTGGATTTGTTGCAATTTGATTTGTCCCTGCTGGATAGGTTAAATATACTTGACTATTATTAACTGTGTAAGGAATAGTATCTTTATACATTATACCTGATTGTCCAAGCCCCCAAGCAAATTGAAAATAATTTGCTGTACCATTTTCTGAAAAAAATAAATAGTTTGTTGTAGTGTCAAGGTTATAAGAGATGTTATTAGGTGGTGTTATAAATGGCCAAGGAAGTTCTACAAGTTGAGGTCCATTGTAAAGAAATGCGGAGTCAACTTTTAGTGATTTTGCATATTTCCATTTACCCAAAATTAAAAGTTCATTTGATGATACAATTCTCAAATTAGTAGTGGAACTAACTGTTAAATTTGAAATAGTTACTGTTATGGGAAAATTGCCGTTTACACTATTAGGCACTATTACAATTAGTTTAGTATCCGTAGCAGATATTACGGTAGCTTGAATTCCATTTATTTTGACAATATTATTGGAAGATGTAGTACTGAAATTAGTACCATTAATTATTAACTGTCCACCAATAGTATCTTTTAATGGCGAAAAACTTTGTATAGTGTGAGGTGTTTGATTTGCAGTAGTTGGATCAGTTTTATTACAACCAAATAAAACTACAATAGAAATAAAAGAAAGTTTTAGTAAATTGATTTTTTTCATTTTTATATTTTTTTGTGAATTTCTTAATTATGTAATTTCTGTTTGTATGACGCCCAACACATAAATATACACACCAATTTCTCCTCATCAAAAAAATAATAAATTGATTATCAATGCTACTTACGTCGCTAAATGATATTGTTATGTCGCCTTGTTGTATTTATAGGATGTTGCCTTTTAGCCACAAATCATTTTAACGGACTTACAATTATTTCCCAGCGGGGTTTTCACAATATTTCCTGACAACAAATTGTTTGATTTCGTGAAACCACGCTAAAACAGAATGAGACAGAAGCCCCGGCAACGTTACTTCTTACCTACCGGGGCAGGTCTCATCCGGTTATTGCAATTACAGGTTGAAACTCCTTCGCATAAAGATCAAAAAAAACAAACAAAAAATAATTGTTTATTTTTGATCATTGTATTTTCCCTTTAATATATTTTAATGAAGATCATGAAACAATGGCTGCTCATTTCCGTTACCGCTATAGTATTTTTCAGTTGCAATCAAAGTAATCCCAATGTGCCGGTAGTTGGCTTTGCAGATGCATTTCAGGACAATACCATTGAACAGGCAAAGACCGGGTTCATTGATGCCTTGCAACAGCAAGGCTTTGATGAAAAGAAAGGCACCGTAAAGATTATCTACCGCAATGCCCAGGGCAGCATCCCTACCCTTACGCAGATCATCAATTATTTTGTTGCACAAAAGGTAACCCTTATCGCCGCCAGTCCATCACTATCTGCCATCACTGCAGTGCAGAACACAAAAGATATTCCCATCTTTATGATGGTGAGCCCCACCCCCGCTTTAATGAAAGTAAATGATGCACAGGGCAACCCTCCAAAAAATCTTTTTGGCGTGGGTGAAACGCTTGATTATATAGATACTTCTTTTTTACTGATACCAAAAGTTGTAAAGCCCATGTCAGGTAAACTAACGGTGGGTATGCTGTACAATCAATCGGAGCCGCAGTCTGTAGAAGCCATGGAACGTATTAAGAAGCTGGCAGCAGATCATACTATTGATCTTATTTATCAATCTGTAAATTCATCAGCAGATGTGCAACTGGTCACAGCCTCTTTGCTCTCTAAAAATATTGATGTATTCTTTGCCAATCCTGACAATGTAATATTTGCATCTTTTGAGACCATTCTTCAGTCATGCAACCAGAAGAACATTCCCATTTTTACCAGCGAAGCGGGCCTGGTTAAAAGAGGTGCTTTGGCGGCTTATGGTGCCGATATTTATAAATGGGGCTACCAGGCAGGGAAACAGGCAGCACAATTCCTGAAATCGAAAAGCACCACCGGCCTGCATTGGCAAATGGTGGTGGATAGAAACAGGGTGTTCAATCCTTCTGCTGCCAAAAGATCGGGTATAGCCATTCCTTCAAATTTCCAACCTGTTCAATGAGCCAATTCTATTTAACGGCGCTGCAATTATCATTATGCCTTGGTCCTATGGCCATGGGTATTTTTATTTCGATGAAAGTATTCCACATTCCGGATATTACCACAGACGGAAGCTATACGCTGGGCGCTGTTGTTACGGCTGTATTACTTACCCAGCACTGGCCGGCTTTAGCCATATTGCCGGTATGTATGCTGGCAGGCTCACTGGCAGGAATCTGCACAGGGCTGATACATACAAAATTTAAGATAGATGCACTGCTTGCCGGAATTTTAGTGATGACCGGCCTGTATTCGGTCAACCTGATCATTCTTGGAAGATCCAATGTGCCATTGATACAACTGCCTACCATATTTTCATTTTCTTTTTTCAGTAATGATTTGTACAACCAGCTTTTTGTGGCTTTAATTATAATTATCCTGTTGATTTTTTTGCTCAATTATTTATTAAAAACAGACTTTGGCATCGCTATGCGGGCAACAGGTAATAATCCCATAATGACCAAATCATTGGGGATCAATAATGATGTGATCAAGATCATCGGGCTTGCCATTGCCAATGCGCTTACAGGTTTAAGCGGTTTTCTGGTGGCCCAATACCAGAATTTTACTGATATTAATATGGGTATCGGCATTGTGATTACGGGTTTGGGGTCTGTGCTGATTGCAGATGCATTGCGGCTCTGGTTAAACGTCACCAATATTGGTATGCAGATATTTTTGGTGTTAGCCGGCAGTCTCGTATTTCAACTGGTGCTGGCCTTTACACTGGCAATGGGAATTGATCCTAATTTTTTAAAACTGGTAACCGCCCTTTTTGTGCTGCTCATTGTGGCGCTGCCACGGGTAAGCAGCCAGTTGAAAAGAAATAGATTTTAGAAGACTATCAGGGCAATTTATTCAACCTGTAAATTTTGATGTATTATGATTTCACTTCAGCATATAACGAAAGTATTTAACAAAGGAAAAGTAAACGAGGTAACGGCTTTGGATGATATTTCTTTGCAGATACATAAAAGTGAATTTGTAGTGATTGTAGGGTCTAACGGCAGCGGCAAAACAACTTTACTTAATGTTATCGAAGGGGCTGAAATCCCTACCAGCGGCACTATTGAGATCAATGGAACAGATGTTACCCAATTACCGGAATACAAAAGGAGCAGGTGGGTAGCCCGTGTTTTTCAAAATCCAAATAATGGAACGGCACCTGATTTAACCATACTGGATAATTTCAGGCTGGCGGCTTTGCGTACACAGCGAAAAAATATGACTATAGGAACAAATGATGCCTTTAAGAAAAAAGTGCAGGAAAAGATCAGCACACTGGGGATGGGCCTGGAAAACAAAATCTCCCAATCAATGGGTAATTTGTCGGGCGGACAAAGACAGGCATTAACGTTACTCATGAGTGTGATGGATAACACAGATATTTTACTGCTGGATGAACCTACGGCAGCGCTTGATCCAAAATCGGCCCTGGTAGTTTTGCAACTTGCAGAAAAATTAAATAAAGGCCTCGGCATTACAACTATTTTAATAACGCATAATTTAAAAGAAGCATTACAATACGGTAACCGTTTGATACAGTTCCGGCAGGGCAAAATTATAAGGGATATTAAAGCTGAAGCAAAAGCTGCATTAGTGTTACAGGATATTTACGAATGGTTTGGCTGATAAAACAAATGCTTACAGGCAGGATAGCGAAGAAAAAGCGAACAAAAGGCAAACAGATCACCTGCAAAGCAGCATAAAAAAAGCGCTCCAGTCATGAAGCGCTTTCTAAAATTTTTATATTATTTATGCTATGCAAATTTCTTTGCATCTTCCAAAAATTTAGCCAGGCCAATATCTGTTAAAGGATGCTTTAATAAACCCAATATAGATTCCAGCGGACAGGTGCAAACATCAGCGCCGGCTTCGGCACATTTAATAATGTGTAAAGGACTGCGGATAGATGCTGCCAGTATTTCTGCTTTATATCCCTGTATGGTAAATATCTGGCGCAACTGGTGAATGAGTTCCATGCCATCCCACCCCGTATCATCTATACGGCCAATAAATGGTGAAATGTATGCTGCGCCTGCCTTTGCAGCAAGTATGGCCTGCCCCGCAGAGAATACCAGCGTGCAATTGGTACGGATACCATTATCGGTAAACCATTTAATGGCTTTTACACCATCTTTAATCATGGGCACTTTTACCACAATATTTTTATGCAGCGCTGCCAGTTTTTTTCCTTCTGCAATGATGCTGTCAAAATCGGTAGAGATTACCTCTGCACTGATATCGCCATCAACAACAATTTCGCAGATGTCAACATAATGTTTCATTACTGCCTCCGAACCTTTGATGCCTTCCTTTGCCATTAAAGAAGGATTGGTGGTAACACCATCCAGTATGCCTAAATCATGTGCTTCTTTTATTTGTGCAAGATTTGCTGTGTCTATAAAAAATTTCATACCCATACCCCTAAAGGGGATTTATTTTTAAATTGTTAATTAATTATTGAGATGTAAAATTATTATAAATGACAGACTAATAAATAAATAATTTATAAAAGTTGAATAATATAATTGAGTAACAGAAAATGATGAGCTGTAAATGTCCTAAAGAAGTTTAGGGTTTATGTATTGTAGTATGGGCATAAAAAATGGCAAGTTACTTACATCGCACCGCTCAACCATTTACCCTTGCTACCTTCCGGTTCTGGGGGAGTTCAACAGGAGCTGGCCGTATAAGACTTGCCGCTGCAAATATAGCCCGCTTTGCTTTATGTTTTTTTAGAAAAGTATTTTTTTGTTTTGTAAAAATGTTTTAAGGAGATAGATACACTGATAAAACTGATTGAACGGATAAGAACGGATTTTTATCTATGTTAATCTGTTTAATCCGTGTCATCCGTGTATCTATCCATCTGT
>JANLQE010000329.1:0-5637 GCA_031367625.1 Bacteroidota bacterium | reverse complement strand
ACCGGGCTTACCAATATAGTTATGAATGAACTAACGCTTGCCAATACAAATGGCCCGCTGCCCGTTACTTTTATTTTATTTAATAGTACCTGTATTGGCGGCGGGGTAAAACTTACCTGGACAACCGCACAGGAAATTAATTCAAAGAATTACAATGTTGAAAAAAGTACGGATGGCAGCAACTGGCAGGTAATAGCGGGCGTAGCTGCAGCAGGTAACAGCAACGCTGAACGCAGCTATACTTTTGCTGATTACACATCTTCCTGCAATACTTTCTACCGGATTGCAGAAAATGATCTGGATGGCAGACAAACTATAAGTGCCACTATAAAATCACCCTGCGTAAATAAGGAAACTTTTGCAATACATCCTAACCCGGTACATCAGATGTTGTTTGTTACCATAAGCGTATCTGAAATGATGCCTGTACAATTGCGGCTTTACGATGCAAAGGGCTCAATAGTAAAGCAACTGCAAACAAATTTATTGAAAGGCAATAACGAGTTGCAATTAAATATTACCGGGATAGCTAAAGGTGTTTATATTTTAGATGCTAACTGGGGTACTAATAGTAAAACCAGTAAAGTTGTAAAAGAATAAGAAGATATAAGAGAAAACATAAAAACTTTTATTTCCCTGGCGCTTCTGCGCTCCGACACAGTTTTATTAATAAGGGTGCAAAAGCATCTATACTTATTACGATATTTGAAATTAAATTTTAAGGAGTTGCAGTATATAAATTTGTCAGTGCTAACTAGTGGTCTATGAGTATTGCCCGCTCTCCCTTTTAGGTGTAGTAACACGCCTGTAAAATAAATAAAAATAAAAAGCCGCCTGAGTTTCAAGCGGCTTTTTATTTAATACTTACATTTTATTTTATACCGTACTTCTTTTTATATTTTTCGTTCAGCTCTTTGTGTTTATCATTAAGGTCAATATCACGGCCCTGTATAAACGCTTTGGTAACTACGCTGCTTTTCATATCTAAAATATCTCCGGTGCTGATAATGATATTGGCATCTTTGCCTACTTCAATACTGCCGCTTTTATCTGCTATACCCAAAATTTTTGCAGCGCTTAAAGTTATTGCCTGCAGGGCTTCTTCTTTAGTAAGCCCATAAGCAGCAGCCGTGCCTGCATTAAATACCAGGTTGCGGCCCGTGGTGGTTCCATCTTCGTCTGTCAGTGCAAATAATACGCCTGCGCTTTGGAGTGCTGCAGGTGTTTTGTAGGGTTGATCTATATCATCATCATCGGAGGTTGGCAGTTCGTGTTGTTGCTCCAGTATTACCGAAATATTATTTTGCTTAAGCAGGCCCGGCATCTGCCAGCTTTCGCTGCCACCTACAATGCAAACATCAAACCCAAATTCTTTTACAAAATCTATAGCCACCAGCATTTCTTTTACAATATCGCAATGTATAAAAAGCCTTTGCTGTTTATTAAACAATCCTTTTACGGCTTCAAATTTTAAATTGGTAGTGGCAGGTTTGGTTGTTTGTAAATTATACGCTTTTGCTTCTGCAAAAAAAGATTTTACCATATCAATTTTTATCAGTCCTTCTTTTACAACATCTGTCGGCGGTGCTCCGGTAAATTGCGCAAAGCGGCTGGGCCGGTTTAATAAAGAAGGCATATAAAAATGAATGCCGTTATCCTGCTTATACACGGCATCTTCCCAACTCCAGGCATCAAATTGTACTACGGAAGAACTGCCTGCAATGAGTGACCCTTCTGGTGCAACATTGGCAAATAAAATACCATTGCTGCGCAGGGTATTAATTATTTTTGAATCGGCATTGTATGCTACAATACTTTTTACATTAGGGTTTAAATCGCCGATCTCATTAAAGTCGTTGCTGCCTTTTACCTGGCTGCCAATTTCTCTTAAACCAATAGTAGTAGATGATAATATCAGGCCGGGATAAACCTGTTGGCCGGCGGCATCAAATACTTTTACATTATCTGCAGGTATGGGAAGATTGACGCCTATTTTTTCAATTTTTCCGTTGTTTATTTGTATGGTTGTATTTTGCAATACCTGTCCGTTGCCTGCATGCACGGTACCGTTTTTTATAAACGTCAGCCCGGTGTAAGGTTTTGCAGGAGCCATATTATCCTGTGCCATGCTTTGCAAACAGGCCGTAACCGGCAGGAGTATTATTAAATATTTTTTCATAATTATTTTTTATAAAATTTTAAGAGCTGCTAAGTATTAAAAAACTTTCGAATTGTTGTTGCCATGTATTCTCAGTACAAGAGGGCGATGCAACGATGATGCTATGAAAAACTACTGCCGGTATCAAAAAAATACCACAGATTATTTTTACTCTACCTCTTCTACCAACAACCCCAGTTTATGTATATGCTCTTCGCACACATTCATTTGCTTAAAGCTGGGCATAGCGCCCATTACAGGGCTGCCGCTTTTCTTTTCATCAAGCATTTTTTGAATGATGCGGTTTCTTTCTGTTTTTATCTGCTGGCGCATTTGCCTGTCCCTGTCCATATCAAAGTAAACAATGCCATCCACAATTGTTTTTTCCGGCTTTGCATAAATGCTCAACGGGTTGTCGCTCCATAAAACCAGGTCTGCATCTTTACCTACTTTAATGCTGCCCACACTTTTATCTACATGCAGCATGATGGCCGGATTGAGGCTAACCATTTTAAAAGCATCTTCTTCACTCATACCGCCGTACTTAATGCTCTTGGCAGCTTCCTGGTTCAGGCGCCTCGCCATCTCTGCATCATCGCTGTTGATGGCCACATTTACACCTGCATTGTGCATGATAGCTGCGTTGTAAGGAATGGCATCCTGCACTTCCATTTTGTAAGCCCACCAATCGCTGAAGGTAGAGGCATTGGCGCCATGCGCTTTCATTTTATCTGCTACTTTATATCCTTCTAAAATATGGGTAAAAGTGTTGAGCGTAAAACCAAAACGTTCTGCCACTTTCATGGTTTCTAAAATTTCGCTTTGCACATAACTGTGGCAGGTAATGAATCTTTTTTTATTTAAAATTTCTACCAACGCATCAAGTTCCAGGTCTCTGCGCACATATTTTCCGTTCACGCCTTTCATTGTATTTTCATAATCCCTGGCTCTTGTAAAAGCGTCTATCTGTACCTGCTCTACACCCATGCGGCTATCAGGAAAACGGTTGTTGTTTTGTGATGGTGTACGCTTTACGTTTTCTCCTAAGGCAAATTTTATGAAAGGGTCTGCCCCTTTAAATTTCAGTTCATTATCACCAGCACCCCAGCGGAGTTTTATTAATTGCGTTTGTCCGCCAATGGTATTGGCGCTGCCGTGCAGGATATGCGATGTGGTAACACCGCCGCTTAGCTGCCGGTAAATATTTATATCATCCGGAAAAATATTATCGCCAATGCGAACTTCTGAAGTAACCGATTGGCCGCCTTCATTTATAGAAGCCGCTGCAATATGCGAATGCTCATCAATAATGCCGGGCGTAAGATTTTTACCGGTGCCATCAATAATTCTTGCGGCAGCAGATGATAAATTTTTGCCGATAGAAATTATTTTTCCATTTTGTACCAGCACATCTGTGTTTGTTACGATCCCTTCTTTTTCATTCGTCCATACAGTAGCATTTTTAATTAAGATCGTTTCCGGCTTTGGCATTTCAGTAAAACCATAAGCTTCGTTGGGATAAGTTAATTTACCAAGGACCGGCAAGGTTTTCTTTTTTGTGGTATCAGCTTTTACAATAGATTCTTTTACAAAAGTTGCCGTCCATGTCAGCATATTTCCATCAACATCTACGCCGGTGCCCTGCATAATATCAGCATAATTTACACCGCTTAACCGTATGGCCGGTTCTGTAAACCCGCTACCCGTTTGCTTTGCAGGAGTCATGGCAGTCTTACTTTTATCCGGCATCCTGTCATCTGCAGTGTTGGCCTGCATCATAGAATCTCTTTTCATTACTGCTGTATCCTGCATCGTGGGTTTAGCGGCGGCTACATTTACAGTGCTGTCCTTACCAACAGTATTTCTTTTTTTTGCACCTGCAACAGGAGAGAAACTGATGTTTACCATCTTACCATCAGACTTGTATTTTACTGCAAACGTATCTTTAGCTGATAAGATGGCAGAATTATTATTTTTTACATCAAGCGTATAATTTTTTACTCCGCCCTGCGAAATAATAGCCAGGTTGTATGAGCCGGAAACAGTTTTAAAACCATCTTCTTTAATAATATATTTTTCGCCCTGTACCCAGTTTTGCAGGATGGCTGTTTTTTCTGCAAACACAGGCCCGTTGGTAATAATAAAATTCGCCAGTTTGCCTGTTTCAATACTGCCTGTTTGATTGTAAATGTTTAATAAAGTGGCGGGGGTTTTTGTCAGCGCTTCCAAAGCTTTTGTTTCGGTAAGGCCATATTCCAGGGCTTTTCTAAGGTTGGCCAAAAACTGTTTGGTATCTTTTAAATCAGCAGCAGTAATGCAAAAATTAATGCCTGCTTTTTCAAATGCCGCCGGGTTTGTTGGCGCCATTTCCCAGTTTTTTAAATCGGCCAGTGATACAAACCTGGCATCGTTGGGATCTTCTACATCCATTGCCTGCGGAAAATTTAAGGGAAGAATAAAGCTGGCTTTTGTAGCCGCCATTTCTGCCATGCGCTGGTATTCGTTACCGCCGCCTTTAATAATAAACTGCACACCAAACTCATCCCCAATACGGTCTGCACGCAGATCATTCCATTTATCATTGGCTTCAAAAATCTGCGGCAGCAATAAATTATTATTCCATGCCTGCAGGCTAAGGTTAGTACCTTCAGTGGGTTTGCTGCTTTGCCCCGCAGGTAAATTTTTATACCATTGTGCATCTAAAAAAGTCTGGCGCAGCAAAGCAATGGTTCCCATTATACTTTGAGGATAGCTTTGTGTAGATGTGCCTTTGCTGAATGAATAATTTGCAGATGCTCTTTCTTTTATTATATCAAAATTTTCTTTAGCATTAGCAAGGCTTACTACTGCGCCTGTGCCACGGGCAATGCCATCTTTCTGATGAATAAGCACAGCACCAAAGCCAATCTCCCGAAGGGTTTTAGCTTTTGCATCATCAGCTACAAAAATTTCTGCGGCATTTATTTCAGATTTTACAGCCTGGTTCCAGCCATAAGCACCTTTGGTGTTACTGGTAATTTGTGCAGCCGAAAAAAAGTTAAAACCACCAGCCTGCCTTTGCGGGGTTGCAATGCCATAGTCGCTGTAAATATCAATAAAAGAAGGATAAATAAATTTTCCTTTACAATCAATTACAATAGCATCAGCAGGTATGTTTACATTTGTACCCACCGCAATAATTTTTCCTTCTTTAATAAGTAAACTTGCATTTTGTAAAGTGGTTTGTGCATCTTTTACAATTGTGGCATTTGTAAATGCGTAGCTGCCACTACGTTGGTCTGCCACACCATTTACGGTGGCAGTTTGTTGTGCTGTTGTAGTAAAATGCGTTAAAATTATTATTAAAAAATAAAGCAGTTTTGTTTTGTTCATATAAAAATGTTTGAAAATGTAATTTATGTAAATAATACTTTTTACATAAAATAAATTTAGGTTTTAAAAGCTACTTGTAATATTTATATAAAAAAACTGGAAAAAAT
>JANLQE010000328.1:0-5901 GCA_031367625.1 Bacteroidota bacterium | reverse complement strand
GTTTCCCTGTGGCAATTAATACACCAGCCCATGCTAAGCTCAGCAAACTGATATACTTCCGGCATTTCCTGTATGTTGCCATGGCAGGTCTGACATTGCTGCTTGCCTACTTTTACGTGCTGGCTATGATTAAAATAAACGTGATCAGGAAGGTTATGAATTTTTACCCATTCAATAGGCCTTGCCCCATCAGGAATACCGTCTTTATTATTATCCGGATTGTATTGTGCTCTTTTAGGGTTCCAGCCTGCATAAGAATATAATTTTTGTATTTCGGCTGTACCGTTTACAGATTTTCCATCTTCTTTTACAATGGGCTCCCCTGTATATTCTTTAATGGCCATGTGGCAGTTCATACACACATTTACCGAAGGTATGCTAGCCTGCTTACTGTCCTGTGCAGCTCCATGGCAATACAAACAACTAATCTGGTTTACGCCGGCGTGTACTTTATGCGAATAATAAATAGGTTGTTCCGGCTGATAATTCTTCATACGGCCCAGGCCTACCGCACTGTTTACAAAAAAATAGCCGCTGAGGGTAAATAATACCAATACCCCCACCATTAAATAAGTTTTGTTGCGGTAAAAAGGAACCGGTTGACCACGCAGTATGCCTTCTTTTTCATCTGTAAGTTTGCGGAGATTGCTGTTTACCTGTAATAATACAAAGGCAACAACTGCCAATACTGCTGTAAGAATACCGAATAAAAGAGAGTTATCACTGGCAGGTTCGCCTGCGGCTCCCGGAGCGGCTCCAGGAGCTTTTTCCGGTACATAACCATCTACGTATTTAAGTATAGCATCTATTTCTTCTTTTTTTAGTTGGGGAAAGGCCGTCATTACGGTTGGCTTCCATTTTTCAAACAAAGATTTTGCATAAGCATCTGTAGCAATCATGCCGCTGGGGTTAGCAACCCATTTATATACCCAACCTGCCGGTTCTCTTGTACTCCAACCCTGCAATGCCGGGCCGGTATAATCTTTATCGGGTTTATGGCAATTGGCACAATTGGCTTTAAACAAAGCAGCCCCATCCTGAGCCACTACATTATTATTAAATGAAAAAAATGCAACAAAAAGAAAACTTGCAAAGCTGTTGTAAATGATTTTTCTATAGCGACTCATACAATTATCGGGGCTAATGTGGAAAATATCCTGATTCGTGTGCAAAAATAAGACAGGAACGTGACATAATATCAACAAATGTTAATTTTTTTTTCCTATATCCAGACTGAGTTTCAGCGTTTTTCAGGATTACAGATATGATGATTGTTATAATTATATAAGCCCACGGAGAAGTATAAAATCATCTTAAAAATCTATAAAGTTTTCACAGCAATTTGCTGCACATTTGCATGATGCTAAAAAAATTACCCTGGTAAATAAAATAAACGGGGTTTATTTTTTATCCTTCATTCTTAATTTTATTATTACCGTTTTTGTTAGGGGAGGAGCCAGTAATAGTATTAGATATGCAACCTTAAAAAAATAATTTGTTTATGATACGTATCGCCATTTTTGCATCCGGAGCAGGAACCAATGCCGAAAAAATAATAGCGCATTTTAGAAATCATCCTGTTATAAAGGTTGCATTAATTGTAAGTAATAAACCAGAGGCAGGCGTTATTAAAATAGCAAAAACAAATAATACAGATGTATTGCTGATAGAAAAAGGGGTATTTTATTCAACCCGTTCTTATGTAGATGCTCTTAAAGAAAAAAAGATTGACTGGATAATACTTGCTGGTTTTTTATGGAAAATACCCCAGGTTTTAATAACTGCTTACCGGGATAAAATAATTAATATTCATCCTGCATTATTACCAATGTATGGCGGTAAGGGGATGTACGGGCAGTATGTACATGAAGCAGTTTTATTAAATAATGAAAAGGAGAGCGGCATTACCATACATTATGTAGATGAAATATATGACCATGGCAAAATAATATTGCAGGAAAAATGCTTTATAGATGAAAACGAAAACGCTTCTACCCTTGCCAAAAAAATTAATGGGCTGGAACACCTTCATTATTCTATAACAGTAGAAAAAGTTATTTTAAAAGTAAAAGACACGTTAAATCAAATTGGGTAAACAGGTTCATAAAAAATTGTTGCTTAATATTACTTTTTAAAAAATCAACTCTGCCGTTGCGATATTTTACTATTTCGTTATTTATCATCTGCTGTTTTCTTTCTCCATCTCATGCACAGCTTGCCGTTAGTGGTACGGTATATGACATAAGTAAAATTAATTATGTAGAGCGTGTGAGGGTTGTAAGCACCGGTGGTGTACTGGCCATTACAGATTCTTTGGGCCGCTATACAATTATGGTTAATGAAAAAGATTCCCTTTATTTTTTTTATAATAACAAACCCACACAAAAATTTCCGGTAAGCACTATCCCAAATTCCCGGCAATTTGATATTTCTTTACGCATAACGGTAGAGGGTAAATATAATGTGCTGAAGGAAGTAAGGGTATATTCAAAATCGTACAAACAGGATTCTATAGAAAACCGGGAGAACTACGCCAATGTATTTGCATATAAAAATCCCGGGCTTAGCAGTTCTATGTCTCCGGGTGGGGTACCGGGCGCTGATTTAGATGAACTGATAAATGTTTTTAGATTTAAAAGAAATAAACGGCTTAAGTCTTTTCAGCGCAGACTGCAACAGGAGGAGCAGGAAAAATATGTTGATTACCGTTTTAATAAAATAACGGTAAAACGGATTACCGGATTAACAGGAACAGCACTGGATAGTTTTGTAGTTTGGTACCGCCCCAGTTACGAATTTTCCAGCAGCAGCGATACGTTGATTTTTAACCAGTATATTTTAAATGCGTATTACCAGTTTAAAAAACTGGGAGTTATTTCTGCGGCAAAAAAAGAAGAATGATTTTTTTGATTTAATACCCTATTAATTTTCCAATCATTTCCTCCAGCCTGCTGTAAGCCATAAAGTTTTTCTCCAGTTCTATATTAAATGGTATCGGCGTATCAAGGCTTGCACAGCGCATTACGGGTGCATCTAAATAATCAAAACAATGCTCACCTATCCAGGCTGCTATTTCTCCGCCAATGCCGCCGGTCAATGAATCTTCATGCAGCAATAATACTTTTCCCGTTCTTGCCACTGCAGATTTTACAGCATCATAATCCAGTGGCAGCAAACTGCGTAAATCTAAAATATCTAAAGAAACATCAGGATGATTTTTTGCATAATCCATTGCCCAGTGCACCCCGGCACCGTACGTGATAATAGAAACATCCTGCCCCTGCTGCACATGCCTCGCCTTACCAATTTCAATTTCATAATATTCATCGGGTACATGGCCTGCTACACTTCTGTATAATGCTTTGTGTTCAAAAAATAATACCGGGTTAGGGTCATTTATGGCAGCTATTAATAAACCTTTTGCATCAACAGGCGATGATGGATAAACAACTTTAAGGCCGGGTGTATGGGCAAACCATGCTTCGTTGCTCTGGCTGTGAAACGGCCCTGCACCTACGCCACCCCCCGTAGGCATTCGTATTACCACATCAGCATTTTGGCCCCAGCGGTAGTAAATTTTTGCAAGGTTATTTATGATCTGGTTAAAGCCCACCGTGGCAAAATCTGCAAACTGCATTTCCATCATGGCTTTATATCCTTCTAAACTTAATCCCAATGCTGTGCCCACAATGGCGCTTTCGCATAGTGGCGTATTGCGTACCCTTTCTTTTCCAAATGCTTCTACAAAGCCTTCGGTTACTTTAAAAGCGCCGCCATATTCTGCAATGTCCTGCCCCATTAAAATAAGATTAGGATGATGCTGCATTGATTGTTTTAACCCATCGCTGATAGCGTTTATAAATTTCTTTTCGGAAGTTTTTTCGGTTTTGTAATTTATGTTACTGTTATCAATTGACAATGGACTTTTGACTATTGACCTTGCATAAACATCTTTCACTTCTTCAGCAGTATCCGGTTTTATTGGGGAAGCTTTACCGGCCGCCTGTAATTCACTATCTATATAATTTTTTGTTTCATTTCTTATTGTTTCCACTTCACCGGCAGAAATAATATTTTCCTTCAGCAGCCATTCTTCATAATTTTTTAGCGGGTCTTTTTCTGCCCAGTTTTCAAACAGGTTTTTGGGTACATATTTTATACCACTGGCTTCCTCGTGGCCACGCATCCGAAAGGTCATACACTCTATTAAATAAGGCTTTTGATTTTTGATGCAATAATCCCTTACGCCTTTTATAGTGTCGTAAACGGTAAGAATATTATTGCCGTCTATCTGCACGCCCTGTATGCCATAGCCTGCGGCTTTGTCTATCAAATTTTTGCAACGGTACTGTTCACTTACAGGCGTACTTAATCCGTATCCATTATTTTCTATAATAAAAATTACGGGCAGGTTCCAAACAGCAGCCGTATTTAAAGCTTCGTGAAAATCACCTTCGCTGGTGCCTCCCTCTCCGGTAAAAGCCAGGGAAACCTTTTGTTCCTTTTTTAATTTATAAGCCAGCGCCACTCCATCTGCAATGGCTAATTGCGGGCCAAGATGAGAGATCATGCCGCAGATATAATGCTCTTTACTTCCAAAATGAAAACTTCTTTCCCGCCCTTTGCTGTAGCCATCTTTATTGCCCTGCCACTGCATAAATAATTTGCTGAGCGGCATATTGCGCCCGGTAAAAACACCCAGGTTTCTGTGTAAAGGCATTATCCATTCATCTGGCTGCAGAGCCATGGTAGCTCCCACAGAAATGGCTTCCTGCCCTATGCCGCTAAACCATTTACTTATTTTTCCCTGCCTTAATAATACCAGCATTTTTTCTTCAATCATGCGGGGCCGCAAAAGGCCTTTGTATAAATTTATAAGCTGATCCGTAGAAATATCTTTTTGTAAAAATTGCATGCTGCGAAGATAGTCAGATTGCCTTATTTACCCGAAAACATACACCCGGCTTTATACAAGGCCTGTGATTAAATTATATTTATCAATCTTATCATTCCTTATCTTTAACCAATCTAAAACTAATCAATATGAGAAAATTCGTTTTTCTATTACTAAGCTTTTTTTGTTCTCTTGCACTTGCAGCACAAAAAACGATTGCCATTAAATGTGGCAATATCCTGGATACCCGAACAGGCAAATTGTTATCCAACAAAATAATTCTTATCAAAGCAAATAAAATTGAATCCATTACCGACGCTTCCCTGTTTAATCAAAAAACAGATACAGTGATTGACTTAAGCGCTTATTATATTTTGCCCGGCTTAATTGATTGCCATACCCATGTGTTATTACAGGGCGATATTACCAGCGAAGATTATGATGTACAGCTATTGAAAGAATCTATTCCTTACCGCACTATCAGGGCCACCAAAAGTTGTATGCAATCGTTAATGAATGGTTTTACTACCATCAGGGATCTGGGTACAGAAGGAGCCGGTTATGCAGATGTTGATTTAAAGAAAGCAATTATAAAAGGGGTAATACCCGGCCCAAGAATGTTTGTATCTACACTGGCCATTAATACAACGGGGCATTACCCTGTAGCAGAAAGAGATTACGCCTGGGAACTTAAAATGCCTAAAGGCCTTAGAGAAATTACCGGGGCAGATGAAGCCAGAAGGGCAGTAAGGGAACAGATTGCTTATGGTGCAGACTGGATTAAAATTTATGCCGACAGGGGTTATCAAAAAATGCCGGATGGATCGTATAAGAGCATACCAAATTTTACCAAAGAAGAAATAGAAGCCATTGCTGATGAAACGATAAAAAGCCGTCGTAAGCTGGCAGCTCATGCTGTAACGCCCGATGGAATAATTTATGCCATTAACGCAGGTGCCAAAAGCATTGAACACGGATTTGGTATGAATGACGAGTGCATGCAACTG
>JANLQE010000257.1:0-1565 GCA_031367625.1 Bacteroidota bacterium | reverse complement strand
ACGATTGGAATTATTGTATGGTAACAGGCATCAGCTTGTAATAAATAAAACCGAAGGCTTGTTTATTGTTTCATTACAATTAACTTTTAAATCATGATGAACTGTATTGCTGTTGATGATGAACCGCTGGCTTTAAGACTGCTGCAGGATAATATAAGCAAATGTCCTTTTTTAAAATTGGTAGCTGCCTGCAATGATGCTTTTGAAGCAATGAAAGCTTTACAGGAAAATAAAATTGATTTGGTATTTATTGATATTCAAATGCCTGGATTAACGGGGTTACAGTTTATTGGAAGTCTTGAAAATAAACCATTGGTAATTTTTATTACAGCATATAAACAATATGCACTGGAAAGTTATGATTTATCTGTTGTGGATTATTTGGTGAAGCCTGTGGCATTAGATAGATTTATTAAGGCCTGTAACAGAGCTAAAGAGCTTTACGAACTTAAAGCAATGAAACAGCATAATACTGTACAATCATCTGCAGACTATTTCTTTTTGAATGTTGATTACAGTCAGGTGAAAGTAATATTTGATGACATTATTTGGATTGAAGGATTAAGAGATTATATCAAGATAAACCTTAAAAGTACAAAAAAGCCACTAATAGTCAGAACAAGTCTTAAAGCAATTGAGCTCGAACTTTCACCAAATAAATTCATAAGGATTCATAAATCCTATTTAATTGCCATTTCTGAAATAACAGCAGTTCGTAAGAATACCATTTTTATAAAAGAAATGGAATTACCTGTTGGTGAAACATTTCGTGATAACATTGAAAAACTTATCAGAAAATAATTATAATTCCCCTACCACTTGCTCCACTTTTTTTGTTGCCTTTCTATATTGCCATAAAAAGAAAAACCCCCAACACAGGCTTGTAATATGGACTGCCTGATAACTGGTTGTCTAAAGTCAAAAAATCGCTCTCGAAATATTTATTTGCGTCAACTTTGCCGCGTTAATGTTGCTTAAAAATAACAAAATAGGCAAAGGGGTTCGATTTCAAACCCCTCTGTAAGCTCCCCACGACTCCATAAGAGGAAACGTTTATAGCGTTTCCTGTTTTATTTGTGAGAACCGTGCATTAATTAAAATGCAGGAATAGAATACCAAAATACTTGATACTGCTTTCCTGTAATCCGATTTTCCACCTGCCGCGAAAGCGTTAAAACGGCCATTCGCCGCATCATTTCCCGCTTTTGTCGAATATATCGGGCCAATTGGGTTAGGGTAGTTATTTTTAATATACATAGCCTGTCGTTTGTCGAGGCTGGTATTTTATAACCAACACATTGCTTTATGTCTGCCAATTTTCCTCAATCCCGGAAAATTATTTTTATTGCTTTTTTGCTTTTTTACCTGCTCGGCCATTCCATTGCACAGGATAACAATTCTATTGTAAGAGTTGCCAATCAAAATGGACCTGTATTGGGTTATTCTGCCTCGTCGGGCGTAAAGCTCCTGACGGTCAATGGCCTGCACTTCAAAGACCTTAACCGGGATGGTAAACTTGATAAATATGAAGACTGGAGATTGAGTGTTGACGAACGTGCCAAAGA
>JANLQE010000265.1:0-8651 GCA_031367625.1 Bacteroidota bacterium | reverse complement strand
TGCTGATGCCGCATTTGTGCAAAGCAGCGAAGCTATAAAACAACAGTTTGGTGTTACCGATGCCCGGAGCGAATCCAACATTATTACCCTGGTTCCCAAAGCGCAGATAACTGCCAGAAAATTTCTTGCAATCCTTACCCGGCAGGGTAAAGATGTACGCCTTATCTCCGGCACCCGTACATATGCTGAGCAGGATGCCCTGTACAGACAGGGGAGAAGTGGAAATACTTTGCCCAAAGTAACCAACGCCCGGGGCGGACAAAGCAACCACAATTTTGGTATAGCCTGGGATATAGGTTTATTTGAAAATGGTAAATACATTGTTGCAGATAGTAAATACAAACAGGTTCCTGTTCTGGTGCTGCCACAATTGCCCGAGCTGGAATGGGGCGGCAACTGGAATACATTTCCCGACTTTCCGCATTACCAGTTAAAAGCTGTTTCAGAAAGTATAGCTGCCGTAAGGGGCCTGTTTGAAAATGGAGCAGAATATGTGTAATTTTTAATTAAAGAATAAATTACACACGCTGAATAATTATTGATATAAAATATATTGTGGCTTTAAAGTAGTCATACAGATTTAAAAATAATCAACAATAAAAATGGCAAAACTAAATGGCGATAAAATGATTGCTTCCAGGAAGCAGGCATTTGATAATTTAAATATAGATATTAAAAGACGAGTTATATTATGCCTTGATGGAGGCGGTATGCGTGGCATACTTACCATACAGTTATTAAAAAAATTAGAAGAAACTGCCGGCATTCCCTGCTACGAATTATTTGATATGATAGCCGGTACTTCTACCGGTGGTATTATTGCAGGGCTGATAACTACTGGGCATACAGCCAATGAAATAGAAACGATGTATATAGATTTAGTAACACAGGTATTTGATAAAAAATTACTGGGGCAGCGGTTCATAAACCCACCTGCTTTTTCAAAAGAAAAATACCGGAGCCTTTTAAAAGGTGTGGTAAACGATGTTACTTTACAAAATGCCTGTTCATTAAGAGACCTTGATCTTATGATCACTTCTCAGGATATTTCTGCTGCTGAAGAAACTTTTTTTTCGTGTTTTAAGCAGGATGATGGCAGCTATTACGGTACCTACAAAGATGTATTGCTGCGTTCGGTAATGGAAGCTACTATGAGTGCGCCTACTTACTTTTATCCGCTGGAACGTTTTTTAGATGGCGGTACTACTACTTATAATAATCCTGCCCTGGCTGCTTTTATGGAAGCCGTTTCTTACAGCAGGGCAGATAAAAATGCTTCTTTATCAGCCTATCAACTTACACAGCTTACCCTGTTTAGTTTTGGTACAGGTATATCCAGGCAGTTTATAAAACCTACACAAACTATTGATCCGCATGGCGTTGATATTGTGTTTTGGCTTAACTGGCTGATGACACAAACGGGCCAGGACGCAAGTGCTATGCAGGTAAATGCATTCCGCTCTCCTATGATAAGTAAAACAATTGATTTCCGGCGGTTTCAAATTTCACTTGATCCAACTTCTATAAAAAAAATACCTAATACAGATACGCTGGATGAAAACAAATATCATTCTAAATGGCTGCATGATCTGGGAGAAGATATTTTAGGAGATATTGATATGGCCGATATAACAAAATTTGATTTAATGAAAACTATTGGCCAGCAGATGGCAGAATATATTGTACAAACCGGCAATAATTTTCAGAAAGACCTTGCCGATACCCGTTGTAATGATCTGCTGGTAACAACATTTGGCGATATCATCCGCATTCAAAAACAATTGGGCAGCCCGGAGTGGCTTGATGGTTTTGAAGCATAAATATATTCTTAAGATGAAATTATTTTTAAATCAAATCTCCTGAGTTTTGCCAAAGCTTAAATTGTTTTTTTAGGCGGCAATGCAAATGCTATCGCTTCATGTTCAAAATGTCCATTGTGTGAGCCATCGCAAAAAGGTTTATTTTTTGACAGCCCGCAGCGGCAAAAGGAAACAACGGTTCTTCCGCCCAGGTCGTAATTATTTCCGGCTTTATCTACTACTTCAAATTCGCCATCTACTTTAAGAGAGCCATTATTGTTTACGGTAATTTTTGTTGACATATCCTATTATTATTGAGCCGCAAAAGTAAGGCATGCATAATACATTCAGCCGAAACATTTATAACCGCAGGCCAAATGTCTGTAGTTTTATTAGCGTGCTTTCATAATCGCTGTGAATAATTCCTTTAATGCCTTGTGCTGCGGCCACCTGTACAAATAAAGGGCGGTCATCAATGTACAACAGTTGCCGGGTGGGCGTTTGCGCCACATCTACTGCCAGGCGAAAAATATCTGCGTCAGGTTTTCTAAAATGAACAAAGCTGCTGGAGATAAAAAAATCAATAAAAGTATTTAGTCCAAATTTATTTATGCGGTAATTATTTAACTCTCTGCCTTCGTTGCTTACCACCGCAATTTTTAATTGATATTTTTCTTTTAATGCTTTCAGCAACGAAATCATTTCTGGATAAGGCTTAGATTGCTTCATCATAAACCTGCGGAAATCATCTGCAGTAAAATTTCTTTTTTTGTAAAACACCAGTCGTTCCAGGTATTCATCCAGAGTTAGTTTGCCCACTTCATAAGTATCAAAAGTAAGGTGGTGCCTTTCTTCTGTTTCATCAGCATCCAGTTTAAAAAAGTCTATTGCTTTTTTCCTGGCGCTGCGGTCCCAACCATTGGTAAGCAGTACCCCGCCAATATCGGTAAAGATGGTAGTGACAGGTGTTTTATTTTTCATAAAAATTAATTGAGTAATAAAGTTATGGCAATATCCAATGGCAGGTATGTAAAATCAATCTTTTAAAAACATAACTTGCTTTTTAAATGATCATTTATTTTTTTTAATTACTATCTATGTTTTCAATAAAAGAAAAATCAGAAAATGGGTTTGATAAAATTGTTCTTTGTGATGAAAGCTCAGGAACAATAGCAGAAGTAATTCCCGCCTGCGGTGCTTTATTGCATTCGTTTGCCGTATTGAATAAGGGTGTAATGTTGAACCTTGTAGATCATTATGCCGATGCAAATGAGTTTAAAAATAACGCAGAAGCACTGGGTTTTAAAAGTTGCAAGCTATCCCCTTTTGTATGCAGAATGAAAAACGGCCGGTATCATTTTGGCGAAGCAGATCATACGATCGAAAAATTTTATCTTGGTAAAAATGCCATTCATGGTTTGATATATGATGCCCTTTTTACGGTAACAGAAATACAAGCCACTAATGAGAATGCAACTGTTACCATGCGGCATCAATACCGGGGAGAAGATAAAGGCTACCCGTTTAATTATGATTGCCTTATCAGTTACCAATTAAAAAAAGAAAATGCACTAACGGTTACTACAGAAATTATAAATAAAGACGAAGGCAGCATTCCCATAGCTGATGGCTGGCATCCATATTTTAGTTTTGGCAGCAGCATTAATGATTTGCAACTGGAGTTTCAGAGCAGGGAAATACTGGAGTTTGATGAAGAACTTATTTCAACAGGCAAATTAATTCCCTATCAGGAATTTGGATCATTAAAAAATATAGGAGATGTTTTTTTTGATAATTGCTTTACCCTGAATTTTGCAGAATGCCAGCCCATGCTGGTTTTAAGAGACAGCAGCCAGCAGTTACAATTAGAAATTCATCCTGATAAATCTTATCCTTATTTGCAAATCTATACCCCGCCTCACCGTAAAAGCATTGCCATTGAAAACCTGAGCGCTGCCCCGGATGCCTTTAATAATGCAATGGGATTAATAACACTGACACCGGGCGAAACTGCTCTTTTTAAAACAACCTATAAAATTGCTTCGCTAACCTAAGGGCATAAATAATTTTTAACTGCTTTAAACAATCAGCATAAAAATGATAAGTGTAATTACCAATAGCCAAATATTTACAGGCGAAAAAATTATTAAGGGTGCAGCAATTATTATTAAAGATGGGTTCATAAAATCTATACAAAATGAAATTCCTGAAGATGCTGTAATAACAGATTTAAAAGGATGGAATATTGCCGCCGGTTTTATTGATGTACAGATAAACGGAGGTGAAAAATTTTATTTTACACAATCGCCTACAGAAGAAACATTACATGATATCTGCGACAGCAGCCTTGTGTATGGCACTACAAACGTATTGCCTTGTTTAATTTCTTCTTCCCACAAAAATATTTTAAACGCTATTGAAACGGTAAAGGCTTTTATGCAAAAGCATAACAAAGGTGTTTTAGGAATGCACCTTGAAGGGCCGTTTATTAATCCCTTAAAAAAAGGTGCCCATGTAGCTGCGCTGATAAGAAAGCCAACCAGCAAAGAGCTGGAAGAAATAATCCACTATGGAAAAGATGTTATAAAAATAATGACCATTGCGCCGGAGTGTTTTAGCGATGAACAGTTGGAGATGCTTATGGAAAGCGGCATTGTATTGTCTGCAGGCCACACTGATATGAATTATGAACAGGCGCAATATTATTTTTCAAAAGGCATTACATTGGTTACCCATTTATACAATGCCATGAACCAGTTGCAGCATAGAGCCCCGGGCCTGGTAGGGGCAGTATTAGATAACGCTGATATTTATGCGCCCATTATTTTAGATGGCGCCCATTGCAATTATGCCGCAGCAAGAATAGCGCATAAAATAAAACGGGATAAACTTTTTTTGATAAGTGATGCGGCATTCCTCGGTAGAAAATTAAAGCAGTTTGAATGGGGCGAATTTGACGCAACCCTGGTAAATGGATTTTATAGAAATAAAGAAGGCAACCTGGCAGGCGCTGCCATTTCCATGATTGAAGCTGTCCGAAATGCCATAATCCATTTAAATATTTCTCTTGAAGAAGCTATAAACATGGCGACAATTTATCCGGCAAAAGCTATAAAGATGGATGATAAAATTGGTGCTGTACAACCAGGTTATCCTGCCAGGTTTATAAAATTTAATAATAGTTTAAGTAAATATGAAACCTTGATTTTTTAAAAATGAAATGGAAATTTATCTGGCTTGGGTTTGCCTTCGCCTTCTTATGGGCTTCGGCATCTACGGCTACAAAAATTGCACTGCAATCAGCGCAGCCCTTTGTAATAGCCGTGTCCCGTTTTTTTATCGCTGGCATCATCATGATATTTGCCGCACATGTTATAATGCGTAAGCATTTTCCACAACAAAAGGAATGGAAGAAGATCATTATTTATGGCCTGCTGAATGTGAGTATTTACCTGGGCTTGTATGTGCTTGCCATGCAAAAAGTTTCCGCAGGTTTAGGAACATTGGCAGTAGGAATAAATCCGGTGATCATAAATATTATGGCAGCAATAGTTTTTCGGCAACGGATAGGAGTAGCGGGGGTGGTAAGCTTATTGCTTTGTTGCCTGGGTGTATTTATTGCCGCCTGGCCTTTGTTGCAAACCAGTTATGCAAGTATAGATGGTATTGTTATTATGCTTATCAGTATGATTGCTTATTCGGCAGGGGCTATTTATTATTCCCGAACCGATTGGAACGGGTTGGATATAATCACCATCAATGGCTGGCAAACTTTACTGGGTGGAGTTTTTTTACTGCCGGTATTATTTTTTACTTTTAAAGCTGACCGCAATGTTTTTGATTTAAAATTCTGGGGAGGTACACTCTGGCTTGTGATACCGGTATCCATTGGTGCGGTACAATGCTGGATGATACTGTTGAAAAACAATGCTGCAAAAGCTGCTTACTGGCTTTTTTTATGCCCGGTTTTTGGTTTTATAATTGCCTGGATATTTTTACAAGAACCCCTGAGCTTATATACTTTGGCAGGGGTAATATTTGTAATTGCCGGGTTATACATTGTACAGCGGTATAAAATTACTGATGCTGCAAGAGCAGCAAAACAATAGCCAGGTAATATTTACACTTTAATATAAATTTTCTTTTTATCAAGCAGCCACGCAAAAAACCACATCATGGCAATAAAGCAGAGTGCATACATTAGAGAGCCAATACGAAGATCTGTAAATAAAGGCCTACAGAGATATTCATAAAAGTATGCAAAAGGAGTTAAGTAATTTGTTGTGCCGTTGGGATTTACGGCCCCAGGTATGCGTATCAGTGCCAGCAGCCGCGGAAGAATGCCACTAAGCATGAAAATGAATAAAGCATTTTTTCCGAACACATCAAAAAACCTGCTCCAGGCGCCACGCCTGTTTTTAAATTCAATAATATACATCAGCACACTTAACACCAGCATAGCAAGCCCGGTGGTGTAAATGGTGTAGCTGCTGCTCCATATTTTTTTATTTATAGGGAAACTCATATCCCAAAAAAAACCCGCCATTACCAGCACACACCCGGTTACAAAAAGCCCGTTAAGCATCTCCGGTGTTTTGCCTTTTGTAACAATATACTGCCCCACCTGGTAGCCAAATATTACCTGCACAATGGAGCCGATTATGCTCATGGTGCCTTCGGGATCAAAAGCAATGCCCTCGCCATGATACATGTGGCTTTCGCCAAGTAATTTTATATCTACAGCAGTGCCAAACCAGCCATGAATACTGTACGGATCGGCAGGATTTGCTGCAATACATAAAAACCAATATGCAAATAATAAAAAGGCACTGACAACAAATGACCCACGTACTTTTAAAAAATGAATTATGACGGCCGCAAAAAAATATGCAACAGCAATGCGTTGCAATACGCCAAAAATGCGCAGCGTTTCAAAAGGTTTTGCTACCAGCCTGCCGGCTTCATTATATTTTATAAAGGGGAACCAGTTTAGAAAAATACCAATAAAAAATATCAGTAAACTCCGCCTGATTATTTTTTTCCAAAAGGTTCCGTTGCCTGCAGCTTCTAACCTGGGCATTACAAAAGCCATGGCATTGCCTACCGCAAATAAAAAGAAGGGAAACACCAGATCGGTAGGGGTACATCCATGCCACACGGCATGATCTAAAGGGGGAAAAATATGGCCCCAGCTACCGGGGTTATTTACCAATATCATAAGCGCTACAGTAGCGCCACGAAAAACATCAAGTGAATAAAAGCGCTGGTTCATGCAGGTTTATTTAAAGGATCTTTGGGTGATAAATGATAGAGATCATTATATTTTTTGATGCAGTGCCGTAGGCTATCAAATCTTCTTTTACCATATTCAAAAGATTTTCATCATCGGTATTATCAATTAAATAATGGAGTTCTTTTTTTAAATTTTCTTTGTTCGTAAAACCTGTTTTACCAAATTTACTAAAACATTTTTACAAATATATTTATGACCGGTATTTATTAAAAGTGCCCTGAAATTATTGTAACCTGCATTTAACCTTAAACCTTAAACTTATTAAACTTTTTAAACCCTTTCACTCAACTCCAGCCAGCGCATTTCTTTTTTATCAAGCGTATTAATTATCTGGCTGATGCGGTCCGCTGCTTTTTGCAATTCATCATAGCCAATATTGCCATTCATTTTTTCTTCTATCAATTTTTTTTCTGACTGTAATGCAGGCATTTCTTTTTCTAAATTTTCCAGTTCATATTTTTCTTTAAAAGAAAGTTTCTTCTGCACTTCAGTGGTCAGTGGTTTGTTGTCTGTAGTCTTCTTCGCATCTTCATCTGCCGGTTTCATAATCTGTTGCGGTTTTTCTGTAAGTAAGCCTTTACTTACTGCATCCCTGTACTGGGTGTAGTTTCCGGGAAAATCACGTATCACGCCATCGCCTTCAAAAGCAAACAGATGATCCACCATTCTATCCATAAAATACCTGTCGTGGCTTACAATTAAAATACAGCCAGGGTACTCCAGCAAAAATTCTTCCAGCGTACGAAGTGTCTGCAGATCAAGGTCGTTGGTTGGCTCATCCAGTACCAAAAAATTGGGGTTTAAAAACAAGATGCTCATCAGGTGAAGCCGGCGTTTTTCGCCACCGCTTAATTTGCTAAGCATGGTAAATTGCTGCTCTGCACTAAAACCAAATTTTTCCATAAACTGGCTGGCAGAAATTTTGCTTCCATCATTCAGCGGAAAATATTCTGCCATTGATTTTACATATTCAATAGCCCGTTTATCTTCTTTATACATTAATCCATCCTGGCTGAAGTTGCCAAAAACAACCGTATCTCCATGATTTATTTTACCGCTGTCCGGCAACTCTAACTGCAGCGCAATTTTTAAAAATGTTGATTTGCCCACCCCGTTTTTTCCTACCACCCCAATGCGTTCTCCTCTTTTAAAAGTGTAATCAAACCCCTTCATAATAGTAAGCGGGCCATAACTTTTATTTACTTTTTTAAGCTCAAGTATTTTACCGCCAAGCCTCGTCATTTTTACCTGCAGCGATACTTCTGCCACTTCTTTCTGCAGCTTTACCCTGTCTTCCACTTCTGTAAAAGCATCCTGCCTGCTCCTGCTTTTTGTTGTTCGGGCCTTGGGCTGTTTGCGCATCCACTCCAGTTCTTTGCGAAAAATATTTTTATCTTTCTGCAGTTCACTTTGCTGCACTTCCAGCCGCAGGCTTTTCTGTTCTAAAAAATAATCGTAACCGCCTTTATACACAAATACTTTTTCATCGTCTATCTCTACAATTTCATTGCTCACGGCATCTAAAAAATAACGGTCGTGCGTTACCAGCAGCAGCGTAA
>JANLQE010000243.1:0-6828 GCA_031367625.1 Bacteroidota bacterium | reverse complement strand
ATCTCCTTTTACCTGCAGCATGGCCAGTTGATACAAACTTTCTTTGTACAGCTCATAGACACTATCTGAAAAACCATTTGCTTCCAGTTTATCCAATAAAGAGGTATCGCCAAAATCTTCCTGTATGTAAATATCTTTTGCTGTGTTAATGCAGAATATATGCGCCGTAGCTAATCCTTTCTTTTTAAACAGTTCAGAAAAATAAAGAAAAGTTTCATTTTCTTTTATGTTGGCACCATAAGTAGCTATAAAGTTTTTATCTGCTGTAAAAAGCCGAAAGTAATGCCGCTCACTGCCTGCCTGAGGTAATTGATCAATCGCTGTAATTTCAGCTTTAGAAAAAGTTACAAAGAGTTCTTTTATTTTATCGGTTGGTGTAAGCATCAAAATATTTTATTGGGGTAAAAATAGTTTAAAATGGAACAGTTCCCAAACGGTTATGGTTTGAGGGCTTTTATACCTGTAGAATTATTCTTTTTAAAAACAAATACTTCACTTAGTCTTTTGAAGCCAGTAAAATCATCACCGTCATCTTTACCAAACCTCATGATAAATTGTTAATGAGCGTACCAAAATATATTTTAAAAATAATTTTGTACAGGCTTGATAACCGCTGTAACAGTAATAAAATCAATAGAGGAAGAAAAAAAGTCAGGCAAATATTCAGAGGAGGTTAATGCTTGGTATTACACTTAATAATTCATCTTCATAATAAAAATTAAAATTATCAACAAGTTTTTCATTCCAGCTTAACTTATCACATTAATCATTTACTTTTCATAAAAAAATAAAAAATGGCACAATACGGACGTACCTGGTGGGGTGAGCAATGGTTGAAATCGCTGGACAGGATTGATTTTTCAAACAGGCTGCCAAGAGGTAAAAGCTATGCCAGTAAAGGCATGGTAGCCTCAATAAAAATTAATGAAAACGCCATATATGCAAAAGTAAAAGGCAGCAGGCCAAAACCTTATGATATTACCATTGTGGTGCCGCCATTTTTTGATGAAGAAAAAAAGGTTTTCATAGAAAACATAAAAACCAATCCACTGATTTTATCGCAGTTGCTCAACCGGCAATTACCGCAAGAGCTATTAGAAATTGCTGCAAAAAAAAATATTAAAATTTTTCCGCAAAGCTGGCAGGATATTAAACTCAACTGTTCCTGCCCGGATTGGGCAGTACCCTGTAAACACCTTGCTGCTGTTATTTATACCATTGCCAACGAAATAGATCAAAACCCTTTTTTGGTTTTTAGCCTTCACCGGTTTAATTTGATGGAAGCGCTATCAGCAAATAAATTGCACCTGCAGGATCTGGAAACGGAGAAAATTTTTTCTATCCAGGATTGTATTGGTAACAAAAAAGCTGTACCTGAAAAAACAGTTGATAAAATTGAAACACCTGATTTTTCTTTGATTGAAAACCTGTTGCCCACATTGCCGTTATTGTTTACAGCCAATCCTCTTTTTTATACTGATGGGGATTTTAAACCTCTTATTCATAACCATTATAAAAGGCAATCTAAATACGAGCCCATTTATGTTGCCACACTAAAAAAAGAAAATCAAATCTTATCAAACGATTACCGTTACTATCACTATACCATTTTTTTTAGTGAAACTGGTGCAGCCGTTATTGCAACTGTTGACAATGAAGGTAAAACCAATAAAATTAACCTTGCCAATTTGCTTGTATTGCTTGCCAAAACTGAAAGCAAACATTTAGAAAGCTATTCCACTTCATACGTATTGATGTACCGTTGTTTTCGCTTCTGTAATATTTTGGCAGAGAGAGGGGCAATTTTACCAAGGTTATTTAATGCAACGGAAGATAAATTCCGTGTGCAATGGATACCTGCCATTATTAATGCCAGTGTAAAAAAAGTATTCACCGATCTGCTGCCATGGTATCCAAAAGATATGGTGCTGCTTAATATACCAGGAGAAGCAAAGAAAAAGTCAGTAAAGCAAATACCATTGTTGGCAAAGCCGGAAGAAGCAATTATGCTGATTTGTTCATTATTTATCAATGAGTCTGTACAAGCGGCCTGCAACAGTATCAGGCAGGTGTTAAAAACAGCCAAAGAAGGGTGGAAAGTGCGGGAATTATTTTTTGACAATACCCTGCAAGAATTTAAAAGTTTTTCTGAAAAAGAAATACCTAACACTATACAGCTTTGGCTCAGCAGGTTTTCTATCAGCAAAAAAATATTTACGCCGGTATTGCAGGTGCATGAAGCAAATGATAAAGGCGTGTTTGAAGTAGAGGTGCTGATTAAAGACAATGCTGCACCAATGCAGCCCGTAGAACCTTTATTTTCATTTATGAAAAGAGATGCGGCAAAACAATTTGCAGCGTTAAAAGATTTACAACTGCTTGCTCACTATATGCCGGGGCTCAACAATATTATTTCATCCAGTGGAAAAGAAAAATTGCAGTATCCTTCGCAAACATTTGCCGAAGTGCTTACAGGTATTTTGCCCGCCATCCGGCTTTTTGGTATCCAGACATTGTTGCCTAAAAGTTTACAGCACCTGCTGCGGCCACAAGTATCGGTGGCACTAAGTTCTAATAAAAAAAATAAAAAATATTTATCCATAGCAGAGTTAATAGATTTTGACTGGAGGGTTTCGATGGGAGAACAATTTATAAGCCCGGAGGAATTTTTGTCTCTTACAAAACAATCATCCGGCTTAATTAAAATCAGAGATAGTTATGTGCTGATGAGCCAGGAAGAGATTGAAAAAGTAATTAAGAAATTAACTGCGCCTTCCACGCCTAAAGCATTTACATTATTACAGGCAGCGCTTAGCGGTGATTATGAAGGGGCACCAGTGCAGATAGATAAATCACTGCAGGATAAAATAAACGAAATACTTAATACTGAAACTGTTGCTTTGCCCAAAGGGATGAAAGCCACATTGCGTCATTACCAGGAAAGGGGATTTAGCTGGATGTACAAAAATGCACAATTGGGCATAGGCTCTTTACTTGCAGATGATATGGGGCTTGGCAAAACTCTGCAGGTGATTACAACATTGCAAAAATTTAAAGAAGAAGGCCTTTTAAAAACCAGGCCGGCATTGGTAATAGCGCCTACAACCCTGCTGAGTAACTGGAAAGCGGAGATAGAAAAATTTGCACCAACATTGAATGCCCATATTTTTCATGGTACAGGCCGCAAAGCAGATTTTAAAAAAATGGATGTAATAATAACCACTTTTGGTATTGCCCGTACAGAAAACGAAAAGCTATGCAAACAAAAATGGCATACCTTAATAATTGATGAAGCACAGAATGTAAAAAATGCAGATACTGCACAAACAAAAGCAGTAAAGAAAATACCTGCCGCCATTAAAATTGCCATGAGCGGTACACCAGTAGAAAACAGGCTGATGGAATACTGGAGTATTTTTGATTTTACCAATCCGGGATATTTAGGAAATACCAATTGGTTTAATGAAGAATATGCAAAGCCTATAGAACTGAACCAGGATAAAAAACGATTGGATAAATTCCGAAAAATAACTGCGCCGTTTATTATGCGGCGGGTAAAAACAGATAAGAGCATTATAAGCGATCTGCCGGACAAAATTGAAAACAACCAGTATTGCAACCTTAGCAAAGAGCAGGCATCTTTGTACAAAAGTATTACGCATGAATTGTTGCAGGAAGTAGAAGAAGCAGAAGGCATAAGCCGCCGGGGGTTAATCTTAAAACTGCTTACTGTGTTAAAACAAATATGCAACCACCCATCTCACTATTTAAAAAACAAAGATAGCCTGCAACCGGAGCAATCCGGGAAAATGATGCTGATGCTCCAACTGCTGGATACTATTTACGAAAACAATGAGAAAGTGCTTATCTTTTCGCAATACATGGAAATGGGTAACCTGCTGCGCCAGGTAATACATGATCACTTTGGCAAAAAAGCATTGCAACTGCATGGTGGCAACAGCCGGAAAGAAAGGGACGAAATGGTTCACTCTTTTCAAAACAACCCACAGAGCGATACTTTTATATTAAGCCTGAAAGCAGGTGGCACAGGGCTTAACCTTACTGCCGGCAACCATGTTATTCATTATGACCTTTGGTGGAACCCCGCTGTAGAAGCACAGGCAACAGACAGGGCTTTTCGCATTGGGCAGCAAAAAAATGTAATGGTACACCGCATGATAACCAAAGGTACATTAGAAGAAAAAATTGACGACATGCTACGCAGCAAAAAACAACTGGCCAACCTTGCTGTAGCCAATGGCGAAAAATGGATAGGTGACCTTAGTGATAAAGACATAAAAGAATTGGTGGCACTAGGGAAATAATAATATTAGTGGTTTGCATATTTAATTTTTAAAAAACTTTGTTATGTATCACGAACTAAGTAAAAGCGAAAAGAAAATTGCCCGTCAACTAATTGATAAAGGTCTTGATATTGCCTACACACATGCCTTAGCAGGTGCAGAGGCGATTATAGAAAAATGGCGTAGCCAAATGCACAGTAACCGGGAAAGCTATCTTAATTTGTTTAAAAACTTAAATAAACATGATGATGATATAGCACACCGCTATAATGGGCTTGGCGGCTCAAAATGGCTGGGTACAGTTGCCGATTTATTTGCCGAAGAAATTATTACCGAAGAAGAAATACAAGCTTTTTCAGAAGAAACCAAAAAAATAATTTACACCTGGAGTGAATGGAAAAAAAAATAATGCAGAGAAATTTTATCTGGTCATTGCAATTTGTATTGAAGGCATTTCATCATAAGTATTGCCAGCTAATTCTCTGCCGGCTTTCTTTTTATTTGTGCCACCCCATTGTTTAAAAAAGAATAACACTTCCTGCTCCTGGCATTGTTGTTTTATATCCCAAACCCACCACTCTTGCATTGGCCTTGCTTTTCTTCCGCTTTCGCCGCCAACAATTGCCCAGTCGATTCCTGTTAAGTTTAGGTTCATCAATGGCCCAATCAATGGTTCGCAAGAAAGGAATTTTGTTTTCGCATTTGTTTGGCGTAAAAAATCTATTCTTTGTGTTACTCTTTCATCCTCTACAGAAACACCCATCCAGATATTTGATGTCCAGTTTAGTTGTTCATGTATTTCAAATAATCTTTCGGCACGTTTTGTTAATACCTGAAAAATATGTTGTGGATTATCATTCATTACGGCAAATACTTCTTTAATAAATTCTACCGGAACATCTGGATGAAATAAATCACTCATAGAATTTACAAAAACTGTTTTTGGTTTTTTCCAGGTGTAAGGAATATTTAACGCATCGATATGAGCACGGATTTTAAATCCATCTTTGTATTTTTCAATACCCATTGCCATCAGCCGCCTGGTCATTACTTCTGCATAGCAATATTTGCAACCTGCTGAAATTTTATCGCAGCCTGTGGTTGGGTTCCAGGTCATTTGGGTTCATTCTATTGAGGTGTGTGCCATGATAAAAACGGCTTATTAAATATTTACCTGATTCTTGTTGGGGAAAAGAAAAAAACTAAATGAGCATTATTTCTTTTTTTTAGATTTCTCTTTTGAGGCCTGGCTTGAAGTAGTTTGTACAAAGTCTAAATCATTTTGAGTTATTATGCCATTCTTTTTTAAAATCTCAAAATATTCATTTGCTGATAGTGGACAATTAGCTAAATTAATAAACTCATTCTTTTCCAGTTTACATTGCCTTTTCATCATTCCAATATGAAAATCCTCCAGTTCTTTTTCTCCATGGCTAATTTTAGTATGAAAAATTACCCGGCCATTAAAATAATACTCAAGATACTTGTGGTCTCCCCTGGCAGCTTTAAATCCTTTGCTTAACAGGTTTTGGTATGTTTTCTTTGCATCAAGTACTGGCATTATCCTTCTATTTTTAGTACTAAAGAATTCAATATTGTCTTAATCCTCTTTAACCTATCGCCTAATTTATTTTCCGCTAATTCATTATATCTTTTATACACAAAATTGAATTCTTCGGAAAAATTATTCTCTGCTTCATCAATCGTCTTTCCTGTACCAACAATATCCAACATTTCAGATTGAATCACAAAATAATTATCTTCCTTTTCAAGCTTACATCTTAATGGAAAGGCAAGTAGATAAGTTGTCTCGCCATAATTTATAGTATCTGTTGCAAAGCCCGGTTCTCCTCGCTTTGTATCAAACATATCTTTAGTCGTTCTTGTAATTTGAGTCCCCCTTTTTACAACTTTTATTTTTGCTACAGCCTCATACTCTTCCTTAATTAATTCCGTTTCAGAAATCTTAGTAATCAGTTTTTCTTTTACTTCTGGCTTAAATTTGTTGATTTTGTATAAGTGTATAATTTTACCTTTTTTTAATTCCACAACACTTACTGGGGAGTTACCGAATGTTATAGCGAAATTGTATAAATCCTCAACAATTATATTTCTTGTAGCCGCCTGCGGAATTAATTTTTTTATTTCTGAATAATCTCCCCGATCAGCCACTTTTAAATAAGAATCAAATTTATTATTAACGAATTTTCTTTGTTGAAAAACGTCACCACTTGTAACGGCCTTAATCCTTGGAGTAAAAACAAATTCTGGAATTGCACTGCCAATATTGAAGCCGGCAAGTTCAACTTTAAAATTACTTGTATCAATAGCTCCATCTACTTCAAGTTGATATTTGGCAATATCTTGTAATAGTTTTTGCAAATTTTCAGCAAGCCTCACAAGATGCTCAATAGGTAAGGTGTTATATTTTCCAATTTCACCATCTACCCTTAGATTAAAACCTTTTGTCAGGTCTACCAGCATACATGAATTTTTTGTAAATATAAGCATACAATCTTAATCT
>JANLQE010000239.1:0-6095 GCA_031367625.1 Bacteroidota bacterium | reverse complement strand
AATTTTGTTCATTCACATCATGTGAGTATCTTAGTTGGGCAACAAGCACATGGGGTTTGCCAAAATGGGGGCGGACGGAAGCCGTGTTTCAACTTTTTGTTTTTCAATTTGGCTTCATATCCAGATTGACGTTATTAATTTAGCCCCGATAATTATCGGGATGCAAATCATCAACTTTTATTTATAAAAATAGCTTCAGTTGACCGGAGTAAATAATTTTAAATATCAGAAGTATAAAAAGTTATTGCCTGCACAAAAAGGGCTGAGCTTGAAACAGCAAGGTTGTTTTAAAAAAAATAAAAATACTAATCTTTATAATGATTGTTGAAGAATGCTCAGAGAACATGACCAGGTTACTTAATTTTTAAAAAAAATGAATTTAGCCTCACCCCTTCATTTCATCCAGTATGGCTTCATCTAAATTATTTTCCTGCTCCAATATCCATTTAGGTAGTAATGCATTAGGCAAAATACGCCAGCCAGCCTCTGCTTTTTCCATCCAGAAAACAATGCGGTTACCCCGCTCATCAATGGTATCTAAGCTAAACCTGCCCTGTGGTGTGGCATTGGATTTACGAAAATTAAATTCTTTTAAATAACCATCTACTTTATATAAACGGGTAAACTGTATATTTTTTAAAACCTGCATATATTTTTTGTACAGCAATAGCAAAAACAATACTACAATGCAGAAATGTGGATATTAATTCTGTTTAAAAAGTATTTTTTAGAATACAATATGTATCATTCATAAATTGTTTCATTTACGACAATATTTTTTTGCTAATGCTGTGGCTGGTGTGGACACCGACCACGGCTGACTGCCCTGGCTGTGTCCTCACCAGCCAGCGACAATTTGAAATGCACCCCCACCCAAGCCATATTTGAAAAATTATCTATCTTCCCATTTCTTCTTTTATTTCTAAATATTTACATGTGAAAAAAATATTTTTGTTTTTGAGTGTGATGCTTATGGCAACTGCCGGCTTTACGCAGGTAAAATCTCCTGAAGAATTTTTGGGCTACCCCATCGGCACACGTTATACGCCTCACCATAAAATTGTAAGTTACTTTCAATACATAGCCCAGGCAGCGCCTTTGCTGGTAAAACTGCAGCAGTACGGCGAAACAAATGAACACCGGCCATTGTACCTCAGCTTTATTTCTTCGGCAGAAAATATGGGCAACCTGGAAAATATACGTCTTAATAATCTGCGCCTTGCCCATCTGGCCAAAGATAAAATGGCGCCTGCAGAGGCCACACCGGCCATTGTATGGCTTAGTTACAATGTACATGGCAACGAAACTTCTTCCAGCGAAGCGGCTATGCTTACCCTGTATGCCCTGGTAAATGCTGCCAATGCACAAACAAAAGAATGGCTTAAAAATACGGTGGTAATTATTGACCCCTGCTTAAACCCCGATGGCCGGGAAAGGTATGTAAACTGGTTTACCACTATGGTTGGCAGCGAATATAATCCGCAAAATATGGCAAGAGAGCACAGGGAACCCTGGCCCGGCGGCAGAAGCAACCATTACAATTTTGACCTGAACCGTGACTGGGCCTGGCAAACACAGGTAGAGAGCCGGCAAAGAGTGGCGCAGTACAACCAATGGCTGCCACAGGTACATGTTGATTTTCATGAACAAAGTTACAACGAGCCTTATTATTTTGCCCCTGCAGCACAGCCTTATCACGAAGTACTTACCAAATGGCAACGTGATTTTCAGGTAACCATCGGAAAAAATAATGCAAAATATTTTGATAAAAATGGCTGGCTTTATTTTACCAATGAGCGTTTCGATTTATTATATCCTTCTTACGGCGATACCTATCCCATGTACAACGGCTCTATAGGGATGACGTATGAGCAGGGCGGAGGCTCTGCAGCTGGCCTGGGCGTAACAACCAATGAAGGCGATACCCTTACTTTAGCCGACAGGGCCCAGCACCATTTTACCACCGGCATCAGCACAGTAGAAATTGCTTCTCAAAATGCAGTTAGGCTGGTAAAAGAATTTCATAACTTTTTTAATGATGCAGTTAATGGAAATACAGGCGGGTACAAAACATATATTATTAAAAACAATCCTGATGATGCAGAACGGATAAACGCTTTAATAAAATTGCTGGACAGAAACGGCATTCAATATGGCACTGCATCTGCAGGCAGCAGGGGATATAATTATATGAATAAAAAAGAAGAGGCATTTACTGTTTCTAATGGAGATTTGGTAATCCCTTCGGTACAGCCAAAAGCCACTTTGGTAAAAGTATTGTTTGAGCCACAATCTAAATTAGTGGACACAGCTACCTACGATATTACCGCCTGGGCTTTGCCTTATGCGTATGGCCTTACTGCGTTTGCCACCAAACAGGCTATTGGGGTAACCGGTGCAAAAATGATGGATGATTTTGTAAATAATACTGCCGCAGATGCCTACGGGTATGTCATCCGCTGGCAGGGTGTTTCATCTGCAAAAACAGTTGCTGGGTTACTGGCAAAAGGAATTAAAATGCGCTTTACAGAAACACCCTTTACCATGGGTACACAAAATTTTGGCAGCGGCTCAGTAATAATCACCAAAAAAGGTAATACCGCATTTGGCAATGATTTATGGAAAACGGTAAGCGATGCCTGCAACAGCAACCATATAAAAATGAATGCAGTAAATACCGGCATGGTAGATAAAGGCGCCGATTTTGGAAGCGAACGGGCACACCAGATAAAAGCGCCCAAAGTGGCTATGCTTACCGGCGAAGGCGTAAACTCCAATGCGGCGGGAGAAATATGGAACTTCTTTGATACCGAATTAAAGTATAAAATTTCATTGATAAATGCTGCCGATTTTAGCCGCATAGAATGGAATGATATTGATGTATTAATTCTTCCGGATGGCAGGTATCGTTTTTTAAGTGATAAAGAATCTTCATCAGCCTTTCACCAATGGATTGAGAAAGGCGGTAAAGTTGTGGCATTGGAAACTGCTGTAGCGCAATTATCCAAACAGGATTGGAGCGTAATAAAATCAAGAAATGCAGATGCGGATAGCAATAAAAAGAAAGACAACTATGCGGCCCTGCAACCTTTTGAAAACAGGGAAAGAAACCCGTTATCAAACTCTACACCCGGCGCTATTTTTAAAGTAGATGTGGACAATACGCACCCATTGATGTTTGGCTACCCCAAATATTATTACACTTTAAAAATGGATGATGCCGTGTATGAATTTATAAAAGATGGTGGCTGGAATGTGGGCGTATTAAAAAAAGAAAATCAATTGGCAGGCTATGTTGGCTATAAACTAAACCCTAAATTAAAAGATGGTTTATTGTTTGGCGTACAGGAGTTGGGCAGCGGCAGTATTACTTATTTAACGGACGATATTATGTTTCGTGATTTTTGGGAAAACGGCAAGCTGATGTTATGCAATGCGGTGTTTATGGTGGGGCAATAAGATGATTGAAAATATTTGGCACGCAGAAGAGAAGAGTACGCAGAGATTTAAAACAATTATTTTTTTCTCTGCGATCTCTGCTCCTCTGCGTGATTTATATCTTTTTTAATTTTATTCCCAATCACATCCAATAGGTGCGCCGGGTACTATGGTACTGTGTGGCGGTATGGCTATATCTTTTGGATTAATGATGCGTTCTATAGCATAATGATAATGCGCTTTATAAACCGTTGGCGTTTTTAATTGTGCTTCACAATATTTTTTAAGTTGCGCAAGGCGGTCATAGCAAATAGCTTTTACTGCATAATTTGCATTTTCACTGGCCGCTTCGGGTAAAGAAAATCCTGCCGGTAATGCAACTGATCTGCCTGTATTACCTGCATTATCTTTTGCTATCATGCCCAGTAAAAAACTCAGCACCATTTGTTGTGTCTGCATTTGTATTTGCCCCGTTATGCCTTTTTGCAATGTGGTTTTCCATGTTCTGTTGATGATGCTGTCTAACACATCATCCCACCCCGGTGTGCCTGCCATTGCTTTAAACTGGTTTAAGCGGTTTGCCCTTGCTGCATTAAAAAGAAATCCCAGTTCGTAATTAGTAATAGCTTCTGCAGGTGACAGGGCATCAAAATTCATTCCTGTACGTTTGGCAAATAATTCACCATAACCATAATATTCCGGTGGCCGTGGCGGAATCATCTGCACAATTCTTTCATTCAACTGCAATACCCCGGGGCTTAAACAATCCAGTGCAGCCTGCAATGCTTTTATTTGAGTAACCCTGGAAAGTATTTGTGGTGCCTGCTGTTTATCGCCTTTTACGGAGTAACTATAATTCATGCCACCGATCAATTTACAAACAGCCTCTACCTGGTAGCGGTGATAATTATAAACCGGAACCAATGCGTCTTCCAGTTTAGATAAAGGAGTATTTTCTTTTATTGCATTCTGCGAAAATCTTTCCAATGCTTTTTTGCGGATAGCCAGTACATTTTTTAATTCTTCTGTTGCATCAGTACCATTATCCCACAAATGCGCAACAGGATGCATACCGTCGGCTGCTCTTGCATCTGCATCAGAAATAAATAATAAACCTTTGGCGGTATTTTCTTCCAGTAATTTATTTAACGCTGCATTATCTTCCCCGCTTTTTCCAAAATCGGTATATCCATACATGATGGCTCTTTTATCCCACTCACCAATTTCATTTGTATATGCTTTGCTAAAATCAATCTCTCCTTTATCATTTAAAAATAAATTGGGATGCGGATAATCCATTACCGAAGCCCGGTTATTATAACTGGAAGCATAGTTATGCACTAATCCCAGCGTATGCCCTACTTCATGTGCGGCTAATTGACGCAACCGCTGTAATGCAGCCTGTTTCATGGTTTCAGGTACGGGTTTGCCTGTTTCATAAGGAGATAACAGGCCGGTAAAAATGAGATAATCCTGCCGCACTCTTAAGGAACCCAGGGTTACCTGACCTTTAATAATTTCGCCGGTACGTGGGTCACTCACGCTGGCACCATACGACCAGCCTCTTGTAGAACGGTGCACCCAGTTAATCATATTATACCGGATATCCATTGGGTCGGCACTGTCTGGTAATACTTCTACCCTAAAAGCATTTTTATATCCTGCCGCTTCATAAGCCTGGTTCCACCACCGGGCACCATCTAATAAAGCAGAACGGATAGGTTCAGGTGTTCCATTATCCAGATAATAAATAATTGGCTTTACAGGCTCGCTCACCGCCGCTGTTGGATCTTTTTTTTGCAGCCTGTGCCGGTTAATAAAAAGCTGTTCTATCGGTTCGGTAAAAGGCGAGGAATAATCGAAATAAGAAATAGCAAAATATCCGCTGCGGATATCATAACGGCGTGGTTTGTATTCATCATCCGGTAACTGCACAAATGAATGATGCATACGAACCGTAATGGCTTCCGGTGATGGCGTAACAGCTTTTACAAACCGTCCGGCATCGCTGCCGCCGGTAAAAGTTATGCTGGCTTCAAACTCACTGTTGAGCGGAAAATTTTTGGTATTGGGAAGATACATAGCAGAACGGCTTTCATTAAAAATATATGTTCCCTGCCTCGTATTACGGATTCTGTCTGCCACGCCATGTGCATCTCTTAAAAAGAAAGGGGTTGCATCAACCAATACTTTACCGCCTTCGTCTTCCTCTACCGCAAAACTCCATAAGGTAGATTGAGCAAAAGATTCTTTTACCGCCTGCTGTTCTTTTTTATCTGTACTTGTAGCACGGTAATCATAATTGGGCTGAATCAGCATAACTTTCTTTCCCACTTTGCTGAAATAAACAATACGGCTGGCACCAATTTGTCCACGATCCAGGCCAATATCATTAGAGCCCAGACCTGCCGGGAGAGAGTTAACATATAAAAATTCTTTATCTAATTTATCAATCTGCAGCCAGAGTTTACCATTGGCAGCATCCCACCAACTGGTGAAATAACCATTCATTAATTTCCAGTTCTTTGTTTTCTCTGCAATTTTAAAAGCAGGCTGGGCCTTGGTTTCAGATTGAAATAAAAAAAATAATAAAAATAATAAAATATACCGCATAAAAATTATTTGAAGATGAAATATTTATTAAATGTATTGATAAA
>JANLQE010000188.1:0-14122 GCA_031367625.1 Bacteroidota bacterium | reverse complement strand
AATCCAATATCCTATGAAAAACCAAAGTACTAACGTAATTTGTTAAGCATATATTGTGAAAGAAAACTAAACAGCTAAAAAAAAGAATACAGGTAATGATGATTTTGTAGTAAACAAAAATTTATATTTCAATTACACACTTTGCTAACTAAAAGTATTAAAGCATGAAAACTATTCAGCAATGGCTTCAGGAGTACGGAGAAAGCCATAAAAATGAAACCAATAAAACAATCCACTGGATTTGTGTACCGGCTATTTTCTTTTCCCTTATAGGTTTGCTTTATGGTATAAAGCTGCCTTTTGTTATTGGCAATATCCGGTTAAATGCAGCCGAAATAGTTTTGGTTTTAGTTATTATTTATTATGCAAGCCTCTCTAAAACACTATGGTTTGGCATGTTGCTTTTTGGTTTATTATGTCTTTTTATATGCCACCTGGTAGAAAGCAGCGGAATAATTGCGCTTTGGCTTTTTAGCATAATTGTTTTTACAGCAGCCTGGGCAGGTCAGTTTTATGGCCATAAAGTAGAAGGCAAAAAACCATCTTTTTTAATGGATTTGCAATTTTTAATGATTGGCCCTGCCTGGTTAATGAGTTTTATTTATAAAAAAATGGGGATTGAATTATAAAAAATCTGGAGAAAAATTTTGAGCTATCAAGCTTATGCAATGTTGCCTGCTGTGCTTTATCAAATCAACTTTGTAAAATATTTTGTAATAAATACCAGGCGTGTTTTTCAAATCAATATATTTAATTGCCTTACAATTATAATCAGGTTTAAAAGAATTATAGGCAGCATTAAAACTATATAGTGATTTTTTTAATGCTTGCCTGTAGAGATATAAAAAATTTCACCCTGGTTTTTTTGATTGGGTTGTAGTGTGCCGTAATTTATATCAGAACTTGCATAGTATATTTGTCTGTCCGAAATTATGGCAGTTTTTAATTTGTGCATTTGTTGATAAACAACCGGGATTAATCTGGAATAATAATTCAAAGATTTTTCTCATAAGGTTTAGTTTGTTTAAGCATGGTGATATAAAATAATACAGGTTGTTAAAAATTTTTATAAAATTTTAAAAAAAGGTTATAAAATATGATAAAAAAAATATTTAATAAATATAATGAAAAATGGGCAAAGGAGAAGTTTGATTTTTTTTTAAAAAACATGGATCTTTCAAATAATCAAACAATTTTAGATATGGGAGGTGGAGATGGTTCTTATATGGATAGGTTTAAAGCATCTCTTAATAATTATAAAGTTATCATTGCAGATATTGACAAGACAGCATTGAAAATAGCTGAAGAAAAGGGTTATTTTACTTCTCAGATTGATGCAGCAAGTAATAAGCTGCCTTTTAATGATCAGGAAATAGATTGTGTATTTTGTAATTCAGTAATTGAGCATATTACAATTCCTAAAGATCAACTATGGTCTGATAGAAGCAGTTCTGACAGCTTTTTCGATGAAGCATTTGAAATTCAGAAAAAATTTGCTACTGAATTACGCAGAGTAGCAAAAAAATATTATGTACAAACGCCGCATAAAGCTTTCCCTGTTGAAGCGCACACATGGTTTCCTTTTGTTGGTTATCTCAAAAGAAAAAATCAGCTGCGTGTGATAAAGCAATTAAATAAGTTTTGGGTTAAAAAAACAGCCCCTGACTGGAATTTACTTGATGAGCATGATATGCAAAAAATGTTTCCGGATGCGGAAATAATTGTTTGGAAAAAATATGGTTTTAAAAAGGAAATAATTGCGTTAAAAAAATGAAGAAAATTATACCCCTGATAATTATTGCTTTGGTTCTCACAAATATTTTATTTTATAATCCAAACAACCCACTGTTGAGTAACTGCAGTGTTTTTTCTTTATAACTTCTGGAAATAAGTACAGAAATATTATGCCTGCTTCCACCATAACTTACCATACGCACCGGTATTTCTGCCAACGCTTTAAACAGGTTCTGCATTAAATCTTTTGTATCTGTTATTTCATTTCCTACAATTGATACAATAGTTTGGTTGGTATCTATTTCTACCGTGCCGAATGCTTCCAGTTCTCTGATAATTTCTTTAAGATAAATATCACTGTCAATGGTAACAGATACGGCTACTTCAGAAGTAGTGATCATATCTATTGATGTTTTGTATTTTTCAAATACCTCAAAAACTTTTCTTAAAAACCCATAAGCCAGCAACATGCGGCTGCTTTTTATTTTTATGGCGGTAATATTATCTTTTGCAGCTACAGCTTTTACACCGGTACTGCCTGCATCTTCTGTAATTAATGTGCCCGTGGCAGCAGGATCCATGGTATTTAAAAGCCTTACGGGTACGTTGTAAAATTGTGCAGGCCATATACTTGCCGGGTGCAAAATTTTTGCCCCGAAATATGCCAGCTCTGCTGCTTCTTCAAAACTCATTTGCTCAATAGGCCTCGTTGTTTTTACAACCCGTGGGTCGTTATTGTGCATTCCATCAATATCTGTCCATATTTCGCATACCGTTGCATTAATTGCTGCGGCAATCAACGAGGCTGTATAATCACTACCGCCTCTTTTTAAATTATCTACTTCGCCTTTTGCATTTTTGGTGATATAACCCTGTGTAATAAAAATATCGATATCCTTATTGCGCTGCAGGAGTTGCGATAGTTTTACTTTGATGGTTCCTATCTGCGGTTCGTCCTGGTTATCAAGCGTCATAAAATCCAGTGCCGGCAGTAGTTTATGGGGTATCTTTTGTTCCTCAAGGTATAAACAAAAAAGTTTGGTGCTTAACAGTTCCCCCTGCGCAAGAATATCTTTGTTTAAAGCTTCGCTAAAAGATATTTTCAGGATGATGGTAAGAAATTCAAAATGCTCAGAAAGTATGCTTTTAGCTTCGGTTATTAAAGTTTCATCAGACAAAAGATCAGCTACAAATTGCTGATAGGTAAGTTGCAGTTCGTTTATTTTTTGCCTTGCAGTATTCCTGTCGCCTGAAGCTATCAGGTTGCTTATTTCTATCAATGCATTGGTAGTGCCACTCAGCGCAGAAAGTATTACTATTTTTCTGTCATCATCAGCAGTAATTAACTTTGCTACTTCTTTCATACGTTGCGGTTTGCCTACACTGGTGCCGCCAAATTTCATTACTTTCATAACCGTTACTAATCCTCCGGGGTGTTTATTTTAATTGTAGAGAAAATACTTTTGTATTGTGTACTTAAAACCAGCTTAGCTTATTTAAAGCCTGTATCCGGCCGCAAAAATAAACTACTCTTGGCAATATTCAAGAATGCCTGTTACAGTAGTACAGAAAACTTATCTCCCAATAGTTTTAAATCATCTGCTACAGAGGGTAAAAGGCAGATGCCATTTTGCATACGTTCTTTTTCCATAGCCGCTTCCGGCTCACCCGGTATCACTACTTTTTCTTTGTTATCAATAGTTGCGGCAGTTTTAAAGCGGGTGATCCACTGATCCATATTATCTTTAAAATCCTGTGCCGTACGAAAAGCATCTATACGCATTGCTCCAAAAAAATGGCCGATACCTTTGCCCGGCATATTCCCGGGCATGGCCACATACGCAGGAAACGGAGGTACCCACGGCCCATAATTAGCTCCGCTTAATATTGCAGAAAAAATATCTACTATACTCCCCAGCATATAACCCTTGTGGCTGCCATGTTCTTTATCGCCACCGAGGGGCAACAGAGCGCCTCCTAGTTTGAGCTCATCAGCATTATTGCTTGGCTCACCTGTTTTCGTTTGTACCCAGCCGTTAGGCGTTGGTTTATTTTTGCGTTGCAGTATTTCCAGTTTTCCATTGGCTGCAGTGGTAGTGGCAAAATCGGCTACAAAAGGCGCTTGTTTACCGGCAGGTATAGCTACAGCTATTGGGTTGGTACCCAACAATCTTTCGGTAGAAAATGTTGGCGCCACTAATGCTGATGCGTTTGTCATAGCAATACCGATCATATCATGAGGTAAAGCCATCATGGCATAATAACCGGCAATACCAAAATGGTTACTGTTTTGCACGCTTACCCAACCGGTACCCGCATTTTTTGCTTTATCAATTGCCACCTGCATAGCATAAGGCGCCACTACCAGACCTAAGCCACTATCGCCATCTACCACTGCGGTACTCGGCGATTCGTGGATGATGTGTAAATACGGTTTAGTGTTTATTCTTTTGGCTTCCCATAGCCGCACATAACCACCAAGTCTTGCAACACCATGGCTGTCTATGCCACGTAAATCAGCACTGAGCAATGCTATGGAAGCAGTTGCGGCATCTTTTTGAGAACACCCGATTTTAATAAATATTGCATTTGTAAAATCAAATAATTGCCGGTAAGAAAATATCTGTTCCATCAAACGAAGATAGGTCAGTAACTTCATAGGGTAGGTACCCGCATGATACCGATAAAGCGAATCAATAAAAATAAGATCATTTAAAATCTGCTAAAACCATGTTATCCGTGTTCCTATCTTCCTTAAATTTGCAGCCCCAATAACAGTTAAATTAATCAACAAAATGGGAAGAATATTTGAAGTAAGAAAAAGCGCCATGTTTGCCCGCTGGGATAAAATGGCAAAAAATTTTACCCGTATAGGAAAAGAAATTGCCATTGCAGTAAAAGCCTCGGGCCCCGACCCGGATAATAATCCTGCATTGCGGAGGTGTTACCTGAACGCCAGGGCTTGTGGTATGCCCAAAGACCGTGTAGAAGCTGCCATTAAAAGGGCTATGGGTAAAGATACCAGTAATTATGAAGAGATATTGTATGAAGGATATGCGCCGCACGGCATAGCTATTATGGTAGAAACTGCTACAGATAACCCTACCCGAACTGTTGCTAATGTGCGTATGCATTTTACCAAAGGGCATGGCTCACTGGGTACAAGTGGCAGTGTTGGTTTTGGCTTTAACCACATGAGCGAATTTAAAATAAAAACTGCAGGCAAAGATATAGATGAACTGGAATTGGAATTAATAGACAATGGCCTGGAAGAAATTGGTGAAGATGCAGAGGGGAATATTGTAATCCGTACAGCATTTAATGAATATGGTAATATGGCCAGGGCGCTGGAAGAAAAAGGTATTGAAGTAATTACGGCAGAGCTTACGAGGATACCTTCAACCACAATGGAATTGGGAGAAGAAGAAGCCAACGAGGTTTTAAAATTAGTAGATAGGTTAGAGCAGGATGATGATGTGCAGAAAGTATATCATAATTTGGCATAATTCTTTGATATACAGAAAAGAATAAATTAATAAAGCTGCGGTTAATAAAATTTTATTCTACATTATTTAATCAGCAAATCAGCCAATCTTTTTTCCAGCTTCTCTGCATTTGGAAGCATGGCTTTTTCCAATATCATGTTCATGGGCACGGCGGGCAAATCCAATGCGCCCATTACTTCTACAGCAGCATCTAAATAGTTAAAGCAAGCTTTTGAAACCCTTGCTGCAAGAGCTTCTGCAAATGAATTGTTTTGCTGCTCTTCTGTAAGGATTAAACATTTACCGTGTTTTTTTACAGTAGTAAAAACCAGGTCTTCATCCAGCGGAAACAAAGTACGAAGATCTATAATTTCAATTTGCCCAGCAAATTGTTTGGCTGCGGCTTTAGCCCAATACACTCCCATGCCATAAGTAATAATGCAACAGCTTTCGCCATTTTTAATTTTTTCTTCTGCTGCTTTTAATACAATATTCCCTTTGCCTAACGGTAATATGTAATCGCTGGAAGGCTCGGTCATTTTTGCTTCTTCTGTACCCGGCACTTTGCTCCAGTACAAACCTTTGTGCTCCAGCATTACAACCGGGTTAGGGTCCAAAAAAGCAGCCTTCATTAATCCTTTCATATCTGCTGCATTTGCCGGGTAAACTATCTTAATTCCTTTAATAGTAAGTAAAGTACTTTCTATACTGCCACTGTGATAAGGGCCGCCGCCGCCATAAGCGCCAATGGGTACACGTATAACAGTTTGCACCGGAAATTTACCGCAACTGAGGTAACAGCTTTTAGAAACTTCTGTTACCAATTGATTAAGGCCGGGATAAATATAATCTGCAAACTGCACCTCTACAATTGGCTTTACGCCCACAGCACACATGCCCACCGTAGAGCCAATAATATAGGCTTCCTGTATAGCGGTATTAAAAACACGATGGTCGCCAAACTGCTCAGCTAAAGTAGCGGCTTCCCTGAAAACGCCGCCCAGCCTGCGCCCCACATCCTGACCGTATAAAACAGCTTCGGGAAACTGTTCCATTATTTCTCTGATAGCAAATAAAGCAGCATCTACCATCAATACTTTTTCTTTACTGGCTGGTGCCCTTTCCCCTTTTTCTTCGGTAATAGTGGTTGGTGCAAAAACATGATCGCTTACTGTTGCTGCATCGGGTTCGGGTGAGGCTACGGCTGCCGCAAAATCTTTGCTCACCAATGCTTCCGTTTCATCCTCTATATTTTTCAACGTTGCTTCGTCAATGCCCTGTTGCAAAAGCAATGCTCTTAATTTTGGCGTTGGGTCATCTTTATACTGTGTGGCTAATTCATCCGGGGAGCGGTAAAAATCTTTTCGTACACCACTGGTGTGATGGCCTAATAATGGAACTGTTGCATGTACCAACCAGGGCTGCCTTTTTTCTCTTACTTCGTTTACTACCTGCTGCATAGTATTGTAGCATTGTGTAAAATCAGTTCCATCAATGCTTATGCGGTTAATGCCTTTAAAGCCTTCTATAAATTCATACGCATTAGAAGTTCTTGCCTCTGCAGCAGTAACGCTGATGCCCCAGTTATTATCCTGTACCAGGTAAATGATTGGTAATTGCTGTAAAGCTGCAAACTGAAAGGCTTCGCTTACTTCGCCTTCTGTTACTGATGCATCGCCAAGCGAACAGATTACAACAGGCAGTTCGCCATTGCTGCCTTTTTTAAAAAGAGGAGAGTTGATGTTTTCTAAATATTTAATGCCTTGTGCAATACCCGTAGTAGGGATGGCCTGCATACCGGTTGCACTGCTTTGATGAATAATGTTTGGTTTATCCGGCCCTTTATAATTTGGGTGATTGTAATACTCTCTTCCGCCGGTAAAAATATCTTCGCCTTTTGCCAATAGCTGAAGCATTAGCTGGTATGGTGAAAAGCCAAGCCCAAGCATCATACTTTCATCCCGGTAATATGGGCTTACATAATCGCAGGGCAGCAAACTGAATGCTGTAGCCAGTTGTATGGCTTCGTGGCCCCGGGATGTGCTGTGTACATATTTGCAAATGAATCTGTTGGCTTCATAAATATCTGCCATGATTTTGGCGATATACATGAGGCGGTAAGCTTTTAGTTGAAGTTCTTTATTCACAATCTTATGCTTGGTAATTTTTAAAAGATCTATATTTTACTTTTTAAAAATTGTTCGGCTGTCATCACGGGAATTAGAGCAGCTTTATAATCCTTAATATTTCTTGTAAGCAATATATTTATATTATTTTCAATTGCGGTAAAATATTGTACGCCATCCTCAAAATCTTTAAAATCTGATGATAAGGCAAGCTCAACTATTTTATCTGATACAGATAAGACAGTAACCAATGTTTTAAATTTAAATAATTTTTTCTTCGCTTGTTCAGAAGAGAATTGTTTAGATAAAATATAGTTTAAGTTGGTAAAAGATAATGATGAAACATAAATTTTTATTTCATTTTTATCTGCTGCAGAAAATAAGTTTGCCGAGTGAATATAAAATGGTTCTCTGTTTCCGAGGAGATCCAATACAATATCTGTGTCAACAAATACCTTCTCCATTATTTATATTTATTTTTTAAAAAATCTGCATATCCTTTTTTGTGATCAAAGTTTTCAGGAAGATCAATTATGCCTGACAAACTTTTTACCAAAGGCGTGATTTTCTCCTTTCTCTCTGTATCATTGGTAATTTTCTGGAGGTAGTTTTCAACTATTTTTGACAGGCTTGTGCTGCGTGATTTTGCGTAGCCTTTTGCTTTTTCAATAATATCCTGCTCAAGTTTAAGTGTTAATTTAATATTCATATATTTAATTTACGTACAAATATATAAAAAATATACGTACAAATAAAATCGTTACCGGTCTTTTGATTTGCCAAAAATGCAGGAAGTGTCAGGAAACACAAAGCAATGCTAAGGGACGCCTTAATAAAAAAGATAACTATAGAACTGTAATTATAAGTGCTGACGAAAATGTTATGCGGGGATTACAATGCTGAATCGGGTGACACTACAAAATTTTTAGTTCCTGAAATTTTATTGCATGGTAAATGTTTCTAAAAACTTGGTGGTGAAATTTCCGGCCCTGAAACTTTCGTCTTTCATTAATTGCAAATGAAAAGGGATAGTTGTTTTTATACCTTCTATAATATATTCGCTTAGTGCCCTGCTCATAGTATTAATGGCTTCGTCTCTGGTTTGCGCTACGGCTATCAGTTTGCCAATCATACTATCATAGTAAGGCGGAATTACATAGCCTGCATAAGCATGGCTATCCACCCTTACGCCATGGCCGCCGGGTTGGTGCAGCACGGTAATTTTTCCGGGTGACGGACGGAAATCATTATAGGGATCTTCTGCATTGATGCGGCATTCAATAGCATGCATTTGAGGATAATAGGCTTTGCCAACAATTTTTTCGCCCATGGCGATTTTTATCTGCTCCTTAATAAGATCGTAGTTAATTACTTCTTCTGTAACGCAATGTTCTACCTGGATGCGGGTATTCATTTCCATGAAATAAAAATTGCGGTTTTTGTCCACCAGAAATTCTACGGTGCCTACACTTTCATAATTGATGGCCTGAGCGGCTTTGATGGCTGCATCGCCCATTCTTTGCCTCAATTCATCCGTCATAAAAGGAGAAGGCGATTCTTCTACCAGTTTTTGATGGCGGCGCTGTATGGAACAATCCCTTTCGCTGAGGTGACAAATATTTCCGTACTGATCCCCTGCAATCTGTATTTCTATATGCCGTGGTTCTTCTACAAATTTTTCCATATAGATGCCGTCATTTTTAAAAGAAGCTGCAGCTTCTGTTTTGGCATCATCAAAAGATTTTTGAATATCTTTTTCTTCCCATACTACCCTCATGCCTTTGCCGCCACCGCCTGCAGTGGCTTTTAAAATAACGGGATACCCAATTTGATTGGCAGCTTTTATTGCATGTTTTACATCTGATAATAATCCTTCTACACCGGGCACTACGGGTACTCCGGCTTTTATCATGGTTTCTTTTGCCGTTACTTTATCGCCCATGGCATTTATCATTTCGGGCGTGGGGCCAATAAATTTAATGCCATGGTCTGCACATATTTTGGCAAAATTGCTATTCTCTGCCAAAAAACCATAGCCTGGATGTATAGCATCTGCATTGGTAATTTCGGCGGCGGCCATAATGTGGGCCATATTAAGATAGCTATCTATACTGGGAGGCTTGCCAATGCAAACAGCTTCATCAGCAAATTTTACATGAAGGCTGTCTTTATCTGCAGTAGAATAAACAGCTACTGTTTTAATGCCCATTTCCCGGCAGGTGCGTATTACACGTAAAGCAATTTCTCCACGGTTGGCAATTAGTATTTTTTTAAACATGGTAATAATTAGTTATTGTGCTAATGTGCTAATGATAAAAACAGTTAGCTTTTTAGAAAAAGAAACTTAAGAAATAACTAAAGGGGTTTGCCCATTTTATTAAGCTGGCTCCACCAAAAATAACGGCTGGTCGTACTCTACAGGGCTTGCATCTTCTACCAGTATTTTTACAATCTTTCCTTTTACTTCGCTTTCTATTTCATTAAATAATTTCATGGCTTCTATAATACAAACCACTTTGCCGGGTGTAACATCATCTCCAACATTTATTAAAATTGGTTTATCGGGGCCGGCCTGGCGGTAAAAAGTGCCAATCATAGGGCTTTTAATGGTAATTAGATTATCTACCTTGGGGACTTCGGGTGCAATTGGAGCAGCAACTGTGGCTACCGGGGCAGTAGCCAACGGGGCTGATGCATTACTATAAATTGGTGAAGCAGCCTGGGTATAAATTTTTTGAGAAGGTTCTTTCTTTTGCTTAATAGTTATTTTAGTTCCATCTTCTTCAATGGTTATTTCACCGATGGATGTTTTATTAATAAGCTTTACCAGCTCTTGAATTTGTTTTATGTCCATGTGGGGTTATTAAATGATTTAATTGGATATGCAAACGGGCAGCTAAGGTAGGGAATGATTATTCATTATTGCAACTTTAAAATTATAGAAATGGGATAAAATCCGTTTTTTTGAGTAAAAAACAGGTAAAAATGGCTAAATAGTTTAAAAAATTGCTTTTTTTCAGTAAAATTAAAAAGGGCTGATTTTAAAAATCAGCCCTTTTAATCTGGATATTTTATAATTATTTTACTCTCTCTACGTACTCACCGGTTTTAGCATTTACACGAATTAATTCTCCTTCATTTACAAACAATGGAACATTTACAGTGGCGCCGGTTTCTACAGTAGCAGGTTTTAATGTTTTAGTTGCGGTATCGCCTCTCATGCCGGGTTCGCTATAAGTTACCAGTAAAACTATCTTATCGGGCAATTCTACTGACATGGGCTGGTCAGTTTCTCCATTGATAGAAACAGTAACTTCCTGCCCGTCTTTTAAAAATCTTGGGGCATCTACCATTGTTTCCGGAACGGTAATCTGTTCAAAAGTTTCTGTATCCATAAAACTGTAGCCGGTATCATCTTTATATAAATATTGATATGGTTTTTTTTCAACCCTTACCGGGTGAATTACTTCCCCACTGTTCCAGGTAACTTCTATAGTACGGGTGTTATCAACCCCTTTTAGTTTTGCCCACACTTTTGCGGCTGCACGGGCAGTTTTATTTTGACCAAAATCAATTACTGTATATAAACTTCCATCTACTTTGATGATAAGCCCGGAGCGCATGTCTGCTGTGGTTGCCATTTTATTTTTTTTATTAGCCAGCAAAAATAGCAAACAAAATTTAAATGTTTAAAGTTAATCTTTCAGGGGTTCAGGGTTAAATAGTAATGATCATTAGTTTACTGTTTTGCATTAACATAGTGTTTTGAAGATAAAAATTTAATTTTATAAAAATTATTCATTTTGAAAACATTCATCAGCTTTTTATTATTTTTTACTGTAGCATTTTCGGCAGCCGCACAGCAGGATACACTGCCTGTTTATAAACGTTTCCCCACGGTGCCACCGTTTAAAATTATTACAATGAGGGACAGTTCCCAATTTTCTAAGGATGATCTTAAAAAAAATAAGGCAGTAATTATAATGATATTTAGCCCGGATTGTGAGCATTGCCAGCGTGCCATTAAAGATTTAAAGCGGCATGCAGAGGAATTTAAAAATGTTCAGATTGTTATTACGTCGCCCCTGGATTTTAAAATCATTAAAAAGTTTTATGATGAATATAATATTGCAGCATATCCCAATATTACCATGGGAAGGGATGGAAGTTATTTCTTAGGAACTTTTTATAAAATCACTAATTTCCCCTCTCTATTTGTGTATGATAAAAAAGGGAATTTTGTTGAGAAATTTGAAGGAGATGTTCCTTTTTCAAAAATAGTAAAAGTGCTTTAAAGAAAATTGATGATTAAAAAATGTCTGCTGCTGGTACAGCCCTTAATGAACTATCCACTAAAGAAATATTTACCTTTGCAACGCTATAAATTTTACCAATAACTTATAAATTAATTTAGATGAAAGTAACTGTAGTAGGTGCCGGAGCCGTGGGGGCTACCTGTGCTGATAATATTGCCCGTAAACAATTGTGTGACGAGTTGGTATTATTGGATATTAAAGAAGGAGTGGCAGAAGGCAAAGCGATGGACTTAATGCAAACGGCGCACATAGAAGGGTTTGATACTAAAATTACCGGCAGCACAAATGATTATTCCAAAACGGCCGGCAGCACGGTAGCAGTTATTACATCTGGTATTCCCCGCAAACCTGGTATGACCCGGGAAGAACTGATTGGCATTAATGCCGGCATCGTAAAAACGGTAACTCAAAATTTATTACAATATTCTCCCGATGTAATTATTATTGTTATCAGCAACCCGATGGATACCATGACTTACCTGGCATTAAAATCGAGTGGCTTGCCAAAGAACAGGATCATTGGCATGGGCGGTGTTTTGGATAGCGCCCGTTTCCGTTATTATCTTAGCCAGGCAATGGGCAGCTCTGCAAACGATTTGCAGGCCACCGTTATTGGCGGGCATGGAGACACCACCATGATTCCCCTTACGAGGCTTGCAACTTATGGCGGTACTCCTGTAGCCAATTATCTTGATGAAGCAGCTTTGAAAAAAGTAGCTGCCGATACCATGGTAGGCGGCGCTACATTAACAGGTTTGTTAGGCACTTCTGCCTGGTATGCACCGGGGGCAACAGGCGCATCACTGGTAGAAGCCATTGTAAGAGATGAGAAAAAACTGATGCCCTGCTGCGTATTTTTAGAAGGTGAATATGGCCAAACCGATATCTGCATTGGCGTACCGGTTATCATTGGTAAAAATGGCTGGGAAAAAATAGTAGATTTTAAATTGAATGAAGAAGAGCAGGCGGCATTTGCTAAAAGTGCCGATGCCGTAAGAAGTATGAACAGTGTGCTGAGTACGTTGAGTATTTAAAAGCCATACGCTAATGTTTCATTGGCTTGCAGGCGCAAATTTTTTTTAAATAACAGTATCATTAATAAAAAATCGGATTCGTTTAGGAATCCGATTTCTTATTTTATCAACTTTATTTTAAAAGATTCTCTCTTTCCTTGTAAGGTTGCCTGCCTTCCATTACCAAATTAGCTAATAGAGTTTGCCAGCATTTCTTTATTTATTTTCATTACCAGGCTCTGTAATACTTTACCTGGGCCACACTCCGTAAAATGCGTAGCGCCATCTGCAATCATCGCCTGCACAGCCTGTGTCCACATAACGGCACCGGTTAGTTGATTTATAAGGTTTTCTTTTATTAATGCAGGGTCTGTAACAGCTTTGGCAACGGTATTTTGATAAACAGGGCATACCGGATTTTTAAATTCCGTGTTATTAATAGCTTCCGCCAGTTCTTCTTTTGCCGGCAACATTAGTGGGGAATGAAAGGCACCGCCAACTGGTAAAACCAGGGCCCTTTTTGCGCCTGCGCTTTTCATTTGGCCGCAGGCAATTTCTATTCCTTTTAAGCTGCCGCTGATAACCAACTGCCCCGGGCAATTATAATTTGCTGCCACCACCACTTCGCCCAATTCATTAGAAATATGCCTGCATATTTCTTCCACTTTTGCATCATCCAATCCCAGCACTGCGGCCATGGTGGAAGGGTTTAATTCGCAGGCACGCTGCATAGCTTTAGCACGAATGGAAACTAAGTTAAGTGCATCCGCAAAACTGAGTGTTTCATTGGCAACCAATGCAGAAAATTCGCCCAAAGAATGCCCGGCTACCATATCTGGTTTTGCATTTTCAATACTCATAAATGCTGCAAGGGAATGTATAAAAACAGCAGGTTGGGTAATATCCGTTTGTTTCAGGCTTTCATCTGAGCCGGTAAACATTGTATCCGATATGCGGAACCCTAAAATATCATTGGCTTCTTCAAATATTTTTTTAGCGGTGGTATTATTATCATAAAGATATTTTCCCATTCCGCTGAATTGGGCGCCCTGCCCCGGAAAGATGTATGCATGTGCCATAAGCTGTTCTATTTCTGTCAAAAATAAATTTTATATTTGAGTAATGAATTTATCCGGTAAAATATTTCAACCAGAACTTTATAATTACAATGATTATAAATTATGGGAAGGGGATTGGGAACTTTTTTATGGTTACCCACAGGCCATGAGTCCTTCTGCCAAACGAAGCCATCAGCAATTTGCTGCAAAATTTTGTCGCCTGTTTGGTAACCTGTTAGAAAAAAATAATAAAAACTGCAACTGCGAAGTTTTTTTTGAACTGGATTGGATAATAAATGACAATACTGTTGTGCGGCCTGATGGTATGATTGTTTGCGGCAATTTTACAGATGATTTTTTAAACTTTCCGCCTACGCTTATTCTTGAAGT
>JANLQE010000113.1:0-11553 GCA_031367625.1 Bacteroidota bacterium | reverse complement strand
AATGCAGGCCGCCCAAAACCGTGTGCTCTCAATGGGTATCATTCATCAGAAACTTTACCAGAAAGGCAATCTTGCAGGCATAGAAATGAAAGATTATTTTCACAATTTAAGTGAGAGTATTCTGGATACTTTTAATGCTGCCGGCAAAATAAGTATTACCCTGCCCATGCCGCCGCTAAACCTGGATATAGATACGGCAGTACCCATCGGCCTCATCACCAATGAGCTGCTCACCAATGCTATCAAGTATGCGTTTCCATCAAACCAATCAGGCAAAATAATAATCAGCTTAATAGCAACAGGCATTAATGATGGATTGATTTTTCGTGTATCCGATAACGGTATTGGCAAGCCTGAAAAACAAAATACCAAAGGCACCGGCTTTGGAACAGAATTGGTAAATTTATTGGTGAAACAATTGGAAGGCACTTTAACTGCAAACTCCGGTAACGGCACCACTATCATCATTCACTTTAAAAACAAGAAACCGCATTAATGGATACGCTGATAAAAATACTGGTGGTAGAAGATGAAATGATTATTGCAGCAAAAATTTCTATGCAGCTTACCAGCCTGGGCTACGAAGTAACGGGCATACTGCCCCGTGGCGAGGAAGCCATCCTGCATGTGCAGGAAAACAAACCCGATATTATTTTACTTGATATTAACCTTAAAGGAAATTTAGATGGAATTGAAACTGCTGCCCAGTTGCAGCAGCATGGCCATATCCCCGTCATTTACATAACGGCCAATTCTGACGAAGCTACTTTTAACCGGGCTAAATCAACCAAACCCTATGCCTTTATTGCCAAGCCTTTTAAACAGCTCGATTTACAAAGAGCCATCGAACTTACCATTAGCCGTATGGCAGAAAATGAAAACGGTTTGCCTGCGGAAAAAAAGACCGAAGACGAAGAACAGCCTTTTATTTTAAGCGACCGCATTTTTGTCCGCCATAAAGAGAAGATGATAAAAATTATGACGGCAGATATTTTGTACATGGAAGCAGACCGGAACTACAGCCGTATCTTCACCAAACAAAAAGAATATTTACTCTCCGTTACGCTAAAAACTATTGAAGAAAAATTATCCATGCAGTATTTTATGCGGATACACCGCTCTTTCCTCATCAACATTACACATGTAGATGAAGTGGCCGAAAACCATGTGATGATTGCTCAAAAACCTATACCGTTTGGAATGGGCATGAGGGAACATCTGATGCACAGGATGCGTACTTTGTAATGTTACCCAGTTGTACTGCCAGCATAAACAATTAAATTGTGTGTGAAGAAAAAAAGGGCACTGCCAATAAAAACCTAATCATTCCTAAAATAAAACAACCGGGTTCGTAAAAGAAACCCAGGTGGGCAAAAGCCGCATAAGTATTATGAAAAAAGTCTTTTCACTCTTTGCTGTGTTGTTGCTGTTTCAGCATTGCTGCTATGCTCAAAAAAAAAATCAGCAACGTATAGATTCTTTGCTTATCCAATTGACGAAAGCAAAAGAAGATACAACAAAGCTGAGTTTGTTTGCAGAACTGATGTATGCACATATTAATTACAAACCCAAAGAAGGATTAACCTACCAAAAAGAAGCATTGGAACTTGCCCAAAAAACTAAGGGGAAACCTGGTACTGCCAAAATAAAAGATAGAATTGGACGCCTTAATTGGCGATTGGGCAATTTTGATGAGGCTTTGAAAAATCATTTTGAAGCATTGGATATATATACCCAAACCGGCAATAAATATGCTGAAGGTTCTGTGTTAGTGGCGATAGGGCAGGACTATCTGGATGATGGTAATTATGCCCTTGCCGAAACTTATTTATTAAAAGCATTAAAGGTAAGTGAAGCAGCAGGCGATAAAATAAACATGGCAAACGCCTATGATAAACTGGCCTATTTGTATAAAGTGCAGGGTAATATTGCCGAAGAGACAAAAACAATATACCTGTATTTGAAAATCAATGAACACACAGGCGATAAAAATGGAATAGCCCATGCAGCGTCCATGTTAGCATTAAATTTTCAAGCTCTCGGAAACGATACCGATGCATTAAAATATTTTAAACAAGGTTTGCAGGCTGCAACAGAAGCAGGCAATAAAATAGAGGAAGCGTACTTTAATAGTGGCATTGGAAACCTTTATATAAACACTGGTAATTTTCCCGAAGCAATAAATTTTTATACCGCTGCACTCAGGTTAGCGGATGAAACCAGGGATGTTCCGCTGCTTGCTGCTATGCATCATGGAATGGGAAATCTATACCGGGCAGCGGGCAATTACCCTGAAGCACTGAATAATTATCTCATTGCCGAAGCTGAGTTTAAGTCGGTTGCAAACAAACAGGACCTTGCAAGTTTACACGCTGGAATGGGCATTGTATATACACATCTTAAAAAATATGACCAGGCAAAAAAATCCTTTAACGATGCGATGGCCTTGAATAAAGGCTTAAACAGCAAAATATCTATGGCTGATTATTACAGTGGAGTAGAATTGCTCGATAGTGCAACCGGCAATTGGAAAGATGCCTATCTGCATCACAAACAATATATTATTTTCAAGGACAGTACTTTTAATAAAGAAACCTTGAAAAAAATGGTGGCTTCGCAAATGCAATATGAGGCTGATAAAAAAGAAGCCGTTGCAAAAGCGGAACAGGAAAAAAAAGATGTGGTAACACAGGGAGAAATAAGGCGTCAGCTCAATATTAGAAACTCAGCTTTTGCAGTGCTGGCAGTGGTGCTGTTATTCTCTATGGTAGTGTATCGCCAGCGTAATAAAATAGCCGGAGAAAAAAAACGCAGCGACTTGTTACTGATGGATAAGGAACTGTTGATTAGAGAAATTCATCACCGGGTAAAAAATAACCTGGAAGTAGTGAGCAGTTTATTGGCGCTGCAAAGTGCCCAGATAGATGACCCCAACACCAAAGAAGCCATGCAGGAAGGGCAAAACAGGGTACATTCCATAAGCATTGTTCATCAGAAATTATACCAGGGAGCTAATTTGGGAGCCATTGAAATGAAAGACTATTTTATTAACCTTAGTGAGAGCATACTGGATTCTTTTGGTGCCGAAAAACGGGTGGTTATTGAATGCGCCATGGACCAGTTAGATGTGGATATTGATACCGCTGTACCCCTTGGCCTCATCGTAAATGAACTGCTGACCAATACATTAAAATATGCTTTTCCCGAAGGACAAAATGGTAAAGTATTAATCAAACTTCAAAAGCGAAAAGATGGTGTGTTACAACTACAGGTTTCTGATAATGGTGTAGGCAAATCCGGCCTTACGCATGGCACCGGTTTTGGCGGGCAACTGGTATCGCTGCTCACACAGCAGTTGAGCGGTTCTATGAGAGAAGAAATTAAAAATGGCACCAGCATTTATTTTGAGTTTAACCTGAAAAAAGCTTCCTGATGTATTCGCTTCATTATTATAAATTTTTACAAAGGTCACAATCGTGCATAAAATATTTTTTATCCGGGCTGAGAAGCATTAGGCATCATCGTTGTTCCGATAGCTATCGGAACTCACTTGTACCGCATACCATTGAGCATCTTTAATTGCCGTATAATTAGCCTAACAAAAGATGCAGTTTATTTTGTACTACTCTACTGCATACCACTGGCAACTTTTTAAAAGGCAAATACTTTATCATTCCCCAGCAATTTCGGCTTATAAAAAATGCCGGTAATTAATTCCACATCTTCGGACAGTTTTACACCCTGTTCGTCCTCAGGTGCTTTGAAATAATTTAACTGCGAAGTATATTTAAAGTGCATCCGGTAATAGCAGCTAATCAAAACGCTGATAAGATTTTCAATAAAAATTTAGCGCTGTTTTATAACCGCTAAACTATTACCTGCATTGGTTAAAAACATTCCTTTGAAGACCATCCCATATCCGGTTTATAGAAATAAAAATAAATAAATCTGCCTGCCTTAAACGCTATTCACTTTTTAATCATCATAAAAACACAACAATGAAAAAGAATCATTTCTTCACCTTGGCTGTACCGGCAATTGCTATTTTAATTATTACAGGCTGCATCAATACGCCCCCCGCCAAAGAGGCAACAACCGTTAATGAAACAGCCACCAGTACTGCTGCTGCAATAAGTAATCCCAACTTTAGCATTGCACCGCTGGAGTATGCAACACTTTCAGAAAAGTCGCTGAACCATCTATCCAAATTTGAATTTGATGACTGGGCTGCAATGATGGCGGACAATGTAGTATATGCATTCCCTGATGGCGATGTGGATACCCGTACCAAACTGGAAGGCAAGGCCGCCGTGGTAGCCTGGTGGAAAACCTGGAAAGAAAAATCAGGTATAGCATCTATGAGCATGAGTGAGTTTAACCACTTTCCGCTCAATGTAACAGCACAGCCCAAAGGCGGTGCCCTTATGGGCAATTACGACTTTGTTTATTTTTCAAACAAAATGGTTTATGCAGGTAAGCCCGTTATGCTGCGGATGAATTTTGCCGTTCATTTTAATGCTGATAAAAAAATTGACCGGTACATTACTTATTACGACAGAAGTGTAATTATGAAAGCAACAGGCAAAAATATGCTGGAAGAAATAAAGGCAAAAAAATAAAGAAAAAATCAGGTTACGTTTCCTTCTCCTTTGAACGGGAGATGAAGCCAATAAATATTTCATCAAAAAATTAAACAAAATGAAAAAGACAATCAAATTAAGTTTCTTGTTAGCCGTACTTTTTATTACAGCATTTAACAGCCAGTTAAAAGCACAAACAGCCGATGCCGAAATACAGGTACTAACCAGGCAGTTTCAGGATGCTTATAACAAAGAAGATGCAAGGGCTATAAAAGCAATGTACACTGCCGATGCAGTAAGAGTGGAGGTAGATGGAACCACAACTAACGGAGCAGAAGGAGTAAAAGCTATTTATGAAACTCAATTTAAAAATGGCGATGCAACGGTATTAATAAACAGTGTAAACGTGGTGTCTCAAAATAATACCAATGTCACTGCAACAGGCACTTACCATGTAATTGGAAAAACTGTAAAAGGCGATAAAATTGATTTAACTGGTGCCTATACCAATACATTGGTTAAGCAAAATGGCCAATGGAAAATATCCAAAACGGTATTGAACAATTTGGTAAAAACAATTGTGACGCACAAGGTAGCCGATTGGGCAAAATGGAAAGAAGGGTTTGACTCGTTCAAACAACAACGGCTTGATGGAGGTGAATTGAGTTATGAAGTTGGCACTTTAAATGACGACACAGGTACGGTGTATGTTATCAACGAATGGGCATCTGTTGATAAAGCAAAAGCATTTTTTGCTAACCCTGCATTAGCCGAAGCAATGAAAAAATTTGGTGTAATAGAAGCGCCGCATTTTATGTACCTGGATAGAAAATAAATTTATTCTGTGCAGTCTTTCTTAAATACGCAAACTATGGCGAAGTGAAACTATTAAGTAAGTTTTTATTTTAATAAAATGAAACCGTTTTTTTTAACCAATAAATAAATTTACAATGAACAACAATCTCCGTTTTACAACAAAGATGTTTTTTCTTTTTTGTATGCTTATTCCTTTTGCAGGCATAAGCCAAATTAAAAATGTGGTTTCCACCCATCGGGTATTTCCAAAAGTGGACAAAGTGCTTGAGTTTGAAAAAGCCATTGCTGCCCATGCACAAAAGTATCACAGTGGTACTGCCCATTGGCGGGTATTTTCTATTCAATCTGGCCCGGATGCCGGCGGCTTTCATATTACGGAAGGGCCAACAAGCTGGGAGGCAGAAGACACAAGAGGAAACCTTGGTGTGGAGCACAACAACGATTGGAATAAAAATGTGACTACCTATTTAACCGACAGGCAATCAAGTGGCTATTCTGTTTACCAGGATTCTTTGAGTACAGTAGCATTGGGTGATTTTTCTGATAAAATCAATATTGCTCATGTATATCCCAAAATAGGCCAGAATGATAATGTAGAAAATATGATAAAGAGATTGAGAAAAACATGGATGGCCAGCGGTGTAAGCGTTGCTGTTTATACAGCCAGTTCTTCCGGAGAATCGCAATATACTATAGTAACAAGGTATAAGCAAGGTTTGAAAGAAAGAGCGCCAGGCTTTCGTAAACCATTTAAAGAAAGATTTGAAGCTGTAAACGGAGAGGGTTCTTTAGCACAATACTCTAAAGATGCCGCTGAATATATTGACAAAAATTGGAGTGAATTACTTTTTCTGCGTGCCGATTTAAGTTCTAAATAAGCTTATAAAAAAGGTGATGGTATCAGACACTTTGAAAGTGTTTGATACCATAAACAACCCACCGCTAATAAGTGATTGATAGCGGTGGTTGTTAATTAAAAATGTAGAAATAGTTTTTTATACTTTCTAATAAATAAATAACATTTTATGCAACGTAGAAATTTTATTACCGCCACAGCCCTTTGTGCAGTGGCGGTAAGCGCCAGCGGTTTTATACGCTTTAATGGCAAAAATTTTGAAGGTGACTGTGAAACCACTACTGATATTCTTGGTCCTTTTTACAGACCGGATGCACCGTTACGTACCGACATGCGGATTATAAATGCAAAAGGGCAACAGGTAATATTAAGCGGAAAAATAAAACACAAAGATTGTAAAACAGCATTGAATAATGCCTGTGTAGAAATATGGCATTGCGATGGGGATGGTGTGTATGATAATGATTCTGCAGATTTTAAATACAGGGCAAAAGCTTACGCTGATGAAAATGGTAATTATAGTTTTAATACCATTATACCTGTGCCTTATGGAGTTGGCGGAGGAGTGGTTCGCCCTGCACATTATCACCTGATGTTTTCTGCCGGAGGATATCAGAGTTTAATTACACAATTATATTTTACCGGTGATAAGTACATAGCTAAAGATGCTTCTGCATCTTCGCCTTCTGCAAAGAAGCGCATACTGAATATTGCAGATGGAAAAAATGGGGAGAAGGCGGTTACATTTAATGTTACCATGCTTGATAAAATTCCCGCTGATATTACTGTAATTAACCGCCTGGCAGGCACTTATATTAATACCGCCAATAAAGAACAACAGGAAACCTTTTACAGAAAAGATAATTTAATATGGATTAAAGATGCCGAAAGTATTAATGGGGGTTATCCGTTGCTCTATAATGGTAATAACAGCTTTGGGCAATATGGCAGCACTGATACTTCTTATTTATTTATGCTACAGAGTAATGGCTCAGTAAAAGTAATTTATACAAAAATTAAAAAGGATAACACAAAAGAAATTTGGGAGGCAGTAAAGGCAAAATAATTTGAATGCCATTGCCTGACTCACTGCTGTGGTTCGTCTCTTTACTAACCATGAAAGCCGTGGTTCGTGTGCCGTGGTTCGTGTGCTCACGAAACAATGGGAAGCCGTGGTTTGTGTCCTCCTCACGAAACAATGGGAAGAAAAAGAAAAAACAGGTATGCCGAAAACTGATTAGAGTAAGCAAAATAATATAAACTTAAAAAAATGCAAACAGTAATAGTAAGACACAAAGTAGCAAACATTAACGCCTGGAAAGAAGGTCGCCAGGAGCGGTTAGAAATATTTGCACCTGCAATGGAAAGCTATAAAGTTTTTCAAGATGTAGATGACCCGAACTCGGTTGTACTGGTAATACAAGTTACTGATTTAGAATTATTGGGCACCATTATAAACGACCCCAAAAATAAACACCTAAAAGACAAGCACACCGTATTGGAACCTATTACGATGTCAATGGAAATAATTTATTAAACTATCTAAATACATAGCATAGTCTTTAATAAAAAACTATGCTATGTATATTTTTTAAAACTGAACAATTTATAAATTCTAAAAAATAATCAAAATGACAAACAAAGAATTTTTTATACAAACATGGCAAGCCGAAATGAAAAGAACTGCAGGTGCAGTAAGGGCATTGCCTGCAGATATGACTAAACTAAACTATAAATGCGATGAAAAAGCAAGGTCGGCTGCTGATATTATTGGCCACATACTACCGCATGCCGAGGCACTTACCAATGCAGTTGACAGTTTTATAGCCATTGAACAAACTGGGAAACAGTATAACAGTATTGAAGAGGCTGCTTTGTATTTTGAAAAATATGCTTCGCTCTTAGTAGATAAATTAAACGCCACGAATGACAAAATATGGAACGAACAGATTGTTGAGTTCCATTTGAATGGCAACAATCTTTTTGCATATCCAATGAGCAATATGTTCTGGATGTTTATGTTTGATATCATTCATCATCGTGGCCAGTTAAGTACCTATTACAGGCACATGGGAGTAAGAAATCCACAAATTTATGGCCCAACGGCTGAAGATATGGAAGCGATGGCAACAGCCTAAAATTAAAGTTAGTGATACATTAAAGCAATCTTATTTCTACACCAAACCACCGGCTTAAAAAAAAATGGTTTGTGGAGATACGAACCACGGCGGGAGAAGTAGAACAGAAACTGTGTTAGCGGTAATGGTAAAACACTACATATTCAACACTATTATTTTATTTATAAAATTTAAAACCATGACAAAGATTTTTTCATTTGCTATAATCTTTTTTTTTAGTTTTTCAATATTGGCTGGTTGCACTAATGCAGACAATAAAAAAACATCAGCAGGCGCAGCAAGCAAACCAGCAGCCAACGAAACACCTGAATATTTTAACCTTCGGCCAAAATTAGAAAAAGACTATGGCTATTCCCATGCAGTAAAAATTGGTGCCGACCTTAAAATTTCCGGAGCCGTAAGTATGAACGATTCAGGGATTATAGTGGCTCCCGGTAATATGGAGCAACAGATGAAAAATTGCTACAGCGACCTGGAAAAAATATTACAACATTATGGATACACTATTGACGATGTAGTGGCGGAGAATATTTATACTACCAACATGGCTGAGTTTATAAAAGTTTCAGGCCTTCGTAATTCTATCTATAAAAAACAATTTCCTACAGGCACCTGGCTTGAGGTAAAAGGACTGGCGGTACAAGGGCAGTTGATTGAGATTGATATGGAAGCTCACAAAGTGAAATGAAAAATTATCAAATGAATTCTCTTTTAAACCTATAAGGTTTTTAAAACCTTGCAGGTTTAACAAAACATAAAATAACAAAAACGGGTAAGCCTAAAACCGATTAGATTATTCAACATAAAAACACAATCATGTCAACAAATAATTTATTTAACCTTTCAGGAAAAGTAGCTTTAATAACAGGCGGTAACGGGGGCATTGGCCGCAGTATTGCCATTGGCCTTGCAGAAGCTGGGGCTTCCATTGCAATATTTGGGCGCAACGAAGAAAAGAATCAAAAGACACTTTCAGAATTAAAAGCAATCGGAGTTCCCTGTATGGCATTGCAGGTTGATATCTGCAAGCGTGCTGACTTAGAACCGTCCATAAGAAAAGTAGAAAATGAATTAGGCAAAATTACCATCCTGGTAAACAATGCCGGTATTGTAGCCTTAACTGGAGGAGTATTGAACGAAACAGAAGCAGATTGGGATAGCACTATGGAGACACAACTAAACGCCGTTTTTTTGCTATCAAAATTGGTGGCAAAATCAATGGTAGAAAACAGGCAGGGTAAAATCATCAATATTGGCAGTATGTATTCGTTTTTTGGCTCTGGTTTAATTCCTTCCTATTGTGCCGCAAAAGGTGCTGTAATTCAACTAACCAAATCTATGGCAATTGAATTGGCACCGCACAATGTACAGGTTAATGCGATAGCTCCAGGATGGTTTGAAACCGATATGACGGCACCAGTTAAAACCATGCCCCTTAATGATGAAATTATTTTAAGAACGCCGGCCGGCAGGTGGGGGAAAACCGAAGAATTGGCTGGCACAGCTATTTTTCTAGCATCTAAGGCATCCGATTTTGTTACCGGCGAAACCATCCGTGTAGATGGAGGCTATGCTATAAGATAGAAAAGTTGTGGGCCGTGGTTCGTGTCTTCACGAAACAATGGCATAAAAAAATGGTTCCCGTGCCGTGGTTTCGGTCCCGCCGGGTTTTCGCAAACAGACACTAAAAATTATAAAAAATTGCTGCGAAACCCCGACGTAAGAATAAATATAAAACCAGCCATAAAGAAAAGTGTTGGCTCAGTTATTTGTAACCCTGTCGGCGGTTGTAAACCCCGGCAGCGGTTTTGATTACAAGTTTTTAAAAAAATTATTAACTATGAAAGTTATTCAGTCAATTCTGCTATTACTGTTTATTCAATTTTCTACCTATGCACAAAAACCCCGTGCAAGAAATATTGGAATTCCTTTTGATGGCACACCCGGAAAATACAACGCCATCACCGATGTAAAAGGTGTTGAAGTTGGTTACAGCACCATCATTTCCGGAACGGGAAAAAACATTCGTGGCAAAGGCCCGGTGCGTACAGGTGTTACAGCTATTTTACCAAGAGGAAGAAATAATAATCCTGTTTTTGGGAATTGGTATTCGCTGAATGGTAATGGTGAAATGACCGGTACTACCTGGATAACTGAATCTGGTTTTTTAGAAGGCCCTATTATGATAACCAATACCAACAGTGTGGGTGTGGTAAGAGATGCGGTGTTGAAATGGTTTATAAAAACAGGATGGTATAAAGAAGATTTTTGGTACACTTACCCGGTGGTGGCAGAAACATACGATGGCTTTTTAAATGACATCTATGGTTTTCATGTAAAAGAAAGTAATGCTTATGAAGCATTGGACAGTGCAAAATCAGGTTTTATAAAAGAAGGAAATGTTGGTGGCGGTACCGGTATGATGTGCCTCGGATTTAAAGGAGGTACCGGAACATCATCAAGAGTTGTAAAAATTAAAGACTCTGTATATACAGTTGGTGTATTGGTTCAATCAAATTTTGGCGGCAAAAATAATTTTACCATTGCCGGTGTGCCTGTTGGTAAAGAACTGAAAGACACCATGAATTATGAATTCAAAGCTCCACCATCTTATCAACCAGGTGATGGTTCTATTATTGTTGTTGTTGCAACCGATGCACCGCTGTTACCGCATCAGTTAAAAAGAATTGCAACAAGAGTTTCACTCGCTATCGGTATTGTTGGCGGTAGGGGCACTAATGGCTCCGGTGATATTTTCATCGCCTTTTCAACTGCTAACCCATCTGCTTTTCAAAGAGAAAATTTTACAAAGATTGATGAACTGCCCAATGATTTGATTAATCCATTATTTGAAGGAACGGTACAAGCAGTAGAAGAAGCCATCATCAATGCGATGGTGGCTGCCGAAACAATGGAAGGCGTAAATGGCAACAAGGCCTATGGCCTACCGCATAAACTGGTGATTGATGTATTGAAAAAATATAACAGAATAAAATAAACAGATGCGGTTGACAAGCTTTCGTCCCGGTGGGCAATATCATTAAGTTAAGGATATTTTAAATTATAAAATACCCAATTCCAGTTCCCTCTCCTTTGGAGAGGGGTTGGGGTGAGGTCTTTACAAACGCCCAAAGCCGTGGTTCGTGTCCTCACGAAACAATGG
>JANLQE010000064.1:0-2323 GCA_031367625.1 Bacteroidota bacterium | reverse complement strand
CAAAGCCATCAATGCAGCATTAAAAGTAAAAGATAAATGGGCAAATATGAGTTGGGAGAACCGTGCAAATATATTTTTGAAAGCAGCCGATCTGCTGGCAACAAAATACCGCCCGTATATCAATGCAACTACCATGCTGGGGCAAAGTAAAAATGCTTACCAGGCAGAGATTGATGCAGCCTGTGAGCTGATAGATTTCCTTCGTTTTAATGTTCATTTTTTAAGTGATATTTATCGTCAGCAGCCCATAAGTGGCCCGGGTGTTCATAACCGGTTGGAGTACCGTCCGCTGGAAGGGTTTGTGTTTGCATTAACGCCTTTCAACTTTACGGCTATCGGCGGCAACCTGCCTGCGAGCGCTGCCATGTGTGGCAATGTGATTGTCTGGAAATGCGCCAATACACAGGTGTATAGTGCACAAATGTTTATGCGTATTTTAAAGGAAGCCGGCTTGCCGGATGGAGTTATAAATTTAGTTTTTATTGATGGGCCAACTATTGGCGAAGTAGTTTTTAATCATCCCGATTTTGCAGGTTTGCATTTTACAGGAAGCACAGGCGTATTTAATAAAATGTGGGAAACTATCGGAAAAAATACGCCAATTTATAAATCTTATCCACGCATTGTAGGCGAAACAGGCGGTAAAGATTTTGTGATAGCGCACAAGTCTGCCAATGCAGATGCCGTTGTTACAGCCCTTGCCCGTGGCGCATTTGAATACCAGGGGCAAAAATGTTCGGCTGCATCCAGGGCTTATATTCCATCAAATATGGCTGCAGAAGTAAAAAAGAAATTAGTAGAGCAGGTGAAGACAATGAAGATGGGGACAGTAGAAGATTTTACCAATTTTGTAAATGCAGTAATTGATGAAAAGAGCTTTGATAAACTGGAAGCTTACATAAAAAATTCGAGGAAAAGAAACAGCGGAGCCAAAGTTTGGGTTGGTGGTAAATGCGATAAAACAGATGGCTATTTTATTGAGCCAACAATCATTGAAGCTACCGATCCGTATTATGTTACCATGTGCGAAGAATTATTCGGCCCCGTACTAACGGTATATATATACGATGAAAATAAATTTGAAGAAACTTTAAAATTAGTTGACAGCACATCGCCGTATGCATTAACAGGCGCTGTGCTGGCGCAGGATCGTTTTGCAGTAGAACTGGCAACAAATAAATTACGAAACAGTGCCGGTAATTTTTACATCAATGATAAGCCAACAGGCGCAGTTGTAGGGCAGCAGCCATTTGGCGGGGCAAGAGGCAGTGGCACTAACGATAAAGCAGGGTCGCAATTAAATTTATACCGTTGGTTAAGTGCAAGAACGATTAAAGAAACTTTTAATCCGCCAACAGATTACAGATATGTCTTTATGCAGGAGAAATAATTTTGATAATGGGTAATGGATAATGCTGTTTACAATTTAAGAGCATTATTAATTGTCAAATAAATAATTATCAATTAATAAAACAAGCTTTGAAAATAATTTTAGATAAACAACAACTGCATCTTACTATTTTAAGACTGGCTCATCACCTGATGGAGAACCATGCTGATTTAGAAGACACTGTTTTTATAGGCCTTCAGCCACGGGGCGTAAAGGTTAGCGAAAAAATTGTGGCCTGTATCAGGGAACTTTCCCCTGGCAAAAAAATTAACTATGGTTTACTGGATATTACTTTTTACAGAGATGATATCAGGGACGAATTTCATGTAGCCAATGCAACAGATATTTCTTTTTCTATAGAAGGCAAAAAAGTAATTCTGATTGATGATGTGTTATATACCGGCAGAACAATACGGGCCGCACTGGATGCTTTACAGGATTTTGGCCGGCCACAAAAAGTAGAACTGTGTGTTTTGATAGACAGGCGCTTCAGCCGTGAACTCCCTATTCAGCCTGACTATTCCGGTAAATCTATTGATACATTGATTAGCCAAAAAGTAAAAGTAGAGTGGGATAAGGAAACAGTTGTTTTGTATTAAAGGTTTATGAAAAGTGTCTGTCCGATCTGCCCTAAAATTTGTTTAAGCGCTAATAATTTATAGATTTCGATACGCTCAACCTGACTGAGCCTGGTGTACTTTTTTGTCATCATGCAAGCTAAGATTTATCTCAGCGTTGCGTTAGATTATTGAACTGGTTTAAAATAGCAGCCAACGAGCAGGGCTTTGTGCAGGCAGGGCATTGTTGTTTGTCCAGCCCGGAACTGAAGCCCAATAAAGAAATAAAAGTACAAGTTAACAACTAAAAGCCCAACAGAATTCCGTCAAGCCCGAACCAAAGTACAGCGATGCAAACAGCCGAAGTTTGAACGTC
>JANLQE010000054.1:0-9158 GCA_031367625.1 Bacteroidota bacterium | reverse complement strand
CCGTGTCATCCGTGTATCTATCCATCTTTGTTAATCTTTTTAATCCGTGTCATCCGTGTATCTATCCATCTGTGTTAATCTGTTTAATCCGTGTCATCCGTGTATCTATCCATCTGTGTTAATCTGTTTAATCCGTGTCATCTGTGATTCTATTTCTTCATTTGCGTTAATCTGTTTGATCCGTTTAATCTGTGATTCAATTTCTTCACCTGTGCTAATCTGTATAATCCGTGTCATCCGTGTATCTATATCTATCCATCTGTTTAATCCGTGTCATCCGTGTATCTATTGCTTTTTAAAAACTAAACCCTGGCCTATCGTTGCGGGAATTGATGCGGCTTACGCCAATTAACTGGTCGCTGCGGTCAGTAAAAGATTTGTAATAAATTAAAACAGTGTAGCTGTTTTCTGTTTCCCAGTAATTACCTTCCAGCGCAATTCTATCTGCCGGATTTTTTTCATCCACGGAAATATAAGTATAATTATAATATCCCTGTTTTAAAAATGCAGTGGCTTCGTATATTTTCTTTTCTTCATTAAATTTCATTTTCCATTTATCGCTTAAAACATAATCAGTAAAGCCCCCGGCGAGGTAAATATTTTTACCAGGGTAAGCCTCACCGTTAGGCGAAGCAAACTTAAAGTAAACAGTTGCATAATCGCCCTGCCAAAACGGGTTTATACTTTCGTAAGTAGTGATATTATACATGCCGTTGTAATCGGGAAAATACACATACCGCTGGGGCGTTCTGTCTATATCTGTTTTTAAAAAAATATCTGTACTGCTCTTGTTATAATTTGCATGATCTACCCTGTCGCTCTGTAGCCTAAAACTCCGCAGATCAAGCCAGCGCCACTCTTTACCTGCAGCAAATACAGCAACGTTCTCTGAGTTATATTCAAGCGAATTTCCCCTTACAAATGTGGGTGCAATATCCCGCTGTGCAATATCCCAACGGTTGTTTTGCAGCACCACGGCCTTTACCTGCTGGGCCGCACTAAAAGTATTAAGGCCGCTAACGGTGGCGGTAAATCTTATCCGCTGGTGTGTGCTGAAATATTGTGGCGTAAAGGGTTGTACCACTGCGGCTGCCACAGCAGATTTTAAATCCAGTACCAACATCTGTTTGGTAAAAACAAGTTTGGAAGTATCTCCATCTAAAAAAACTTTTAATAAATAATTTCCCGATTTTATGGGATAAGAATTTCTTTCGGGCAGTATGGCCTGGTAATGCGTATATCTTGTATAAGCAATGGATGAATAACGGTAAGTGCTGATGCGGTTTTGGGTAAATCCTTTTATGTAATCAAACGGGTTAATGTCAACCGGCTTCCAGTTATAGTCGCAAAGCACATAAGTATAATAATAACTTTTAAGGCTGCCTTCCATATCGTCAAAACCAAGCTCTATCTGGTCGCCGCTGTTTAGCGTGTAAATAGGCATGGCCTGCTGGTTGCCATATTGAAACAACTGAACAGTACTGATATTTGGTTTGTAAACTCTCTCTACATTTTGTGCCTGGGAAAGCATTGAACAACTGCAAAAAAAAGTTAACACAGCAAAAGGAAGTTTACGGATGAAATTCATTTAATAGCTTAATTAATTTACTTTTGAAAGATAGCCAAAATTATGCCGTTTGAATGTCTCCTTTTTTATAGCTAAAAGAATTGCCTCTGTAAAACAAAAAACCTTCAGCAGGTTTATCATAGGGCTTGCTATTGGCGCTACTACGCTTAGCGTAGCGGTAATGATTGTGGCACTTAGTTTTGTAAACGGTTTTCAGCAGGTGATCAGCAACAAAGTATTCAGCTTTTGGGGGCATATACGGGTGCAGCAAAGCCTTGACGATAAAGTGAGCATTGCCGAAGAATATCCCATCTATCAGAATGATACGGTAGAAAATTATTTACATTCTTTGCCACAGGTGCAAACGGTGGAAAGCTATGCCACTAAATCTGCCATATTAAAATTTAATACAGATATTGAAAGTGTATTGCTCAAAGGCATTGACAGCAACTTTAATTTCGGCAGGCTGCAGTCTTTTTTACAAAAAGGAAAATGGGTATCCTTTGCAGATAGTGGTTACAGTAAACAAATAGACATCAGCACTTATACGGCAAAACAACTTCAGGTAAATGTGGGCGATAGTATGCTGGTTTATTTTTTCAGGGAAGATGGCAGCAAAACTGCCCGGCGGCTAACCGTAGCCGGTATATTTAAAACAGGTATTGAAGAGTATGATAAAAATTTTGCCATCTGCGATATTAATTTAATACGCCGTTTAAATAACTGGCAGCCCAAACAGATTGGCGGTTATGAAGTTTTTTTAAATGATTATAAACAAACGGATACCGTTTCAAACCTTATTTATAAAGGCCTGCCGCAAAGCTGGTACAGCCGCAGCATTAAAGAAATTTATCCCAATATTTTTGACTGGCTCGGCCTGCAGGGGCAACTCAAAAATATTTTAATTGTTATTATGATTATTGTGGCAGTGGTAAATCTTATTACCTGCCTTATTATTTTAGTGCTGGAAAGAACACGGATGACGGGAACCCTAAAAGCCCTCGGTGCCACCGATTGGGATGTGCAGCGCATCTTTTTATACAACACTACTTTAATAGCCCTCACCGGAATTGTTGCCGGTACTTTGCTTGGCCTGGGCATTTGTTTTTTACAACAGCAAACGGGCTTTATAAAACTGAATGAAGAAGCGTATTACATGGCCAAAGCAGAAGCCGATATTAACTGGTCGCAGGTAGCAATGGTAGATATTTTTACTTTACTTATTTGCATGGCCACGCTCATCATCCCTACTTTATTGGTAAAAAGTATGAAGCCTGTAAAAGCAATTCAGTTCCGGTAAAATAAAATTTTATTTTTTCTGCCAGGCTACGTACCACTGGGCAACATTTTTGCATCGCCCTCTTGTACTTTAGTTTTCTCATGGGCATGATATGGGGCATTACAAAATTATAGTTGCATAAAATCAGATTATCAGGTCATCTTATTAGTAATAATTACGGCTATATTAACTTCAGACCACTTTAAATTCTCAGCCAAAAAACGTAAATTTGAAATGAAGGAGAAAATGAAACAACGGATTTACATAGATACCTCGGTAGTTGGAGGCTATTTTGACGAAGAATTTTCGGCAGACACTTTACCTTTTTTTGAGAGAATTAAGAATGGCGAAATAATAGTTATCCTTTCAGATATCCTGGAAGTTGAACTTTTAAGGGCTCCTGAATTTGTGAGAGAATTATTAACTACAATGCCTGATGAACAAATTGAAAGAATAAGGCTTTCACCAGAAGCTATTGAACTTGCGGATAAATATATTGAAGCAAAAGTAGTAGGGAAAACGAGCCGTGCAGATTGCCAGCATATTGCAATTGCAACAGTTTGCAAAGCTGATGTTTTAGTAAGCTGGAACTTTAAACATATCGTAAACCTGGAAAAAATCAGAGGCTACAATGGTATTAACTATCAAATGGGGTACAATATGATTGAAATCAGAACACCAAAGGAAATTACAAAATATGGATACGAAGATTAAAGAAATAGAAAAAAAGCAAGAAAAAAAGTTTGAGGCAATAAAACTGATGCGTGAAATCAGGGATGAAATAAGCCTTGAGATAATGGATATGTCTTACGAAGAAGAAAGAGCATATTTAGATAAACTTATTGCCAAAGGACCAACTAAATCCAGGTAGGCCCTACCAATGGATAACCCATTTTTGGTTTGCTGATAAACTTATATGCTGTGGTTCTCCAACATCAATCCTTAGGTCAGTTTGTATGTTTAAAGATTTCTTCGGGTGGTACTGCAAAAACGATAGTAAGGACTCATCCACTTAACCCATACAAAATTATCCCCGTTGCTACGGCAGCATTTAAAGATTCTGCATCACCAATTTTAGGGATAGTGATTTTTTTATTGGCCAGTTTTATTATTCCGGGGCTTATTCCTTTTGATTCATTGCCGATAATAACGATAGCTTCTTTTATTTTTCCAACTGCTGAAAGTGCTGTGCCATCAAGTGTTGCAGCATATTTTATTATTTGTGTATTTGCCAAAAGCCATTCCTCAATATCTGTATAAATAATATTTACTCTTCCCAGGCTTGCCATGGTACTCTGTACCACTTTTGCATTATACATATCTGCTGTGTGCAGCGAACAAATGATGTTTTCAATGCCAAACCAATCAGCAATGCGGATGATAGCTCCCAAATTACCGGGGTCCTGAATATCATCCAATACCAGCGTTATTTTATTTTTTAAATTAACAGGATTAACTGCTGGTTTTTTTTCAAAAACAGCCAATACCTGGTTGGCGTGAGTAAGCGCAGCTATTTTTTCCAATTCAAAATCTTTAATAATTTCTATGTTATCCCTAAAGCGATTATTTAATATTGCAGGCAGTTCGGCCACCCATTCCGGCAGGGCATAAATGGCGGCGCAGTTAAAGAAATTTCCTTCCAGTAATTCTTTAACCAGCTTTGGCCCTTCGGCAATAAACATATTATGTTGATCCCTGAATTTTTTGTGCTGTAAACTTTGAATATATTTGACGGTGGATTTACTAAACATTGTTCAATTTTATATGCTGTTATTTCGCCGGACCGGTAAAAATATTTTAACCCAACTTAAAAGCCTTTTGTTATTGGTGGTGGTTTTTTCATCCTGCACCATTATCAGGAAAGCACCGATAGACAGGCCTTATCTTGGCAAAAACATTATTGAAGTTACGGGAGGAAAATTTAGCAAAATAGAAAAATCTGCCCTGCTGCTAAGGCTCACCAACCAGTTAGATGACAGTTCTAAAACAAAAATTAAAGATGTACTATTTGTACTCCATTTTATAAACAGGCCCCCTGCTTACGACAGTGCTTATTCCAACGCTTCGGCCAGAAACATGAAGGCTTCTATGTTTCATTTGGGTTATTATAATGCCATCGTAACTTACAAAGCAGATACCATTGGCCCACGGGTAAATGTTCATTACAAAGTAGAAACAGGCAGGCAAACATTAATAGATACAGTAAGCTACCGCCTTAGAAACCCCGACCTGCAGCAACTTGCGCTGGATAATAAAGATAAAAGCAGCTTAATAAAAAACTCTCCTGCTACAAAGCTGGCAGTACTGGCAGAAGTTGGGCGGCTGGTAGATACCTTCCGCAATAATGGGTATTATAAATTTACCGCCGCAGAATTACGGGTAAGGGGCGATACTACTATTGCAGCGCTTACCACCGTGAGTGATGACCCTTTTAAACAATTGGAATTACTTGCCGAAGCACAACAAAAAAGAGACTCACCAAATATTAAATTAGCCGTGGTGCTTAACCCGCCGGACGATACTACTAAACTTAATAAATACACTGTAGATAAAATTTATATTCTGCCCGATTTCAGGCCCGGGGATAACTTATCAGACACCCTTTCTATAACGCAAAGAACTACCCGGAATTTTATACTGCGGTATCATGAAAGGCTTTTTCGTACTCCATTTCTTGCCAGAAATTTTACTTTAAAAAGCGGGGATATTTTCCGGCAGAATGAATATTATAAAACGCTTACAAACCTCTCTAATGCCGGAGTGTGGCAAAGTGTAAATATACAGGTAGCAGAAAAAAAAGACAGCAATAAAGTAGATCTGATAGCAGAATTGATCCCCGGCAAAAAGTTTGGTTTTGAAGCTGCGCTGGAAGCCAGCTACTCTGCCAGTAACAGTACCAGCAATGTAATTGGTGGTAATCTCTTTGGCCTGTCCGGCAACCTTTCTCTGGTAAACAGAAATATAGGAAAAGAAGCTATTAAAATGACGCACAGACTTCGTGCCGGGGTAGAATTAAACAATAATAACAACCGCAGTAATAATGCTAACAAATTTATTAATTCTACCGAATTCAGTTATAGAAACGGTGTTGTTTTTCCAAAAGTTTTTCAGATTATCCCTCAAAAAAGAAGAAGATATGTTGCAGGAGAAAGTTTTATCAATACTGGTTTTTCATTTACTAACAGGCTTAATTTATTCAGCCTTCAATCAGTAAATTTAAATTTAGGCAGCACCAAAATAAGTGAGAAAAGACATAAATATACTTTAAGGCCTTTAAATGCAGAGTTCAATTATCTCTTTAACCAAAGCGATAGTTTTAAAAAAATATTAGTACAGAATCCTTTTTTAAGATACTCTTATAATACTGCATTTATTATAGGCACCAGCGCCAGTTATGCCAGCACATACAGAAACCCCAGGCACTTACTAAGTTTAGGCAAGCAACGGGATTTTAAAGCAAATGCAGAAGAGTCTGGGCTTACCTGGGGAGCGCTTCCGATCCTTAATAAATATAAACGCAAATACATAAAGTTAGATGCAGAATATAAATATACCGTTACCTATACCAAAACAGCTTTGGCTTTTCGTCTATTCGCCGGCGTTGGTATCCCCATAGGCAATGATACTTTTAAAACACTCCCCTTCTTTAAGCAGTATTTTGGCGGCGGAAGCAATAGTATGAGGGGCTGGCCGGTTAGAGGTATCGGGCTGGGCAGCCAAATGCTTATTCCCTTTACTACTCAATTTGCATTTAACGACCGCACCGGCGATATGCAGTTAGAAGGTAATGCAGAGTACAGGTATGATATTGCCCGCATTATTCCCAACAGCCTCACCCTTAGAGGTGCCTTGTTTATTGATGCCGGCAATGTTTGGAATATCAGAAATGCCAATCCTTTGGGCGGTACAGACAGTGCCCAGTTTAAATTCAGCAATTTATATAAACAGCTTGGCGTAAGCGCCGGCACGGGTTTCCGGTTAGATTTTAATTATTTTATTCTCCGCCTCGATCTCGGCTTCAGGTTTAAACGCCCCGAACTGAGTGATGTAAACAATGGCTGGAAAGCGCCTTCAATCGGGTTTGGAGATGCCTTTAAAAAACTGTTTGCCAAAAGCCAACGGCAATGGAGATACGAAAATTTTAATTTCACAATCGGCATAAGTTATCCGTTTTAATTATTGGATGCTTTTTTTATTTTATAGCCCCGCATTTATTTTCTACTAAACAGTAGTCCCGCTTTTCCATTACAAGTCCCCGTCATTCCTTCCTCGTTTCTGTAGGCATCTACTTATACTTACCTCCCGGCAGGCAGGTCGTAGCTAAAATTTAAACTGTTGATTTTTATGGCAACTTTTATTCATGCAGCTTTATAAACTTTTTGTGCATTACTAATTTATACCATACTGAATTTTATTTGAAACTCAGGCTGGCACTGTGAATACAACTTTGCCCGACATGGCGATAGTCATTAAGTTTGTGACTAACTCATTTTAAGTATCTTCATCCCTTTAAAAAATATATTGCATAAAACACTTGACTGACCTTGACCAAACAGAAAGAGAAGTGCAAAGCCATTTATGAAATTGAAACTATGACTCAAAAACAATTAGAAGATCATCTCTGGGGTGCAGCCAACATTTTACGAGGTATGATTGATGCGGCTGACTTTAAACAATATATATTCCCATTATTGTTTTTTAAACGGGTAAGCGATTTATGGGATGAAGAATATCAATCAGCCCTGGAAGAAAGTGGAAACGATTTGAGTTATGCAGAATTTGCCGAAAACCACCGCTTTCAAATTCCTAAAAACTGCCATTGGGAAGATGTAAGAAAGAAAACCATTGATGTGGGTGCTTTTTTACAAAAGGCATTAAACGGAATTGAGAAAGCCAACTTTGAAATGTTGCATGATGTGTTTGGCGATGCGCAATGGACCAACAAGCGTAGAATGAGTGATGAAAAAATGCTTGATTTAATAGAGCATTTTAGTAAAATGAAACTCACCATTGCCCAAGTGCCCCACGATATTATGGGCGAAGGTTACGAATACCTGATTAAGAAATTTGCTGACGACAGCGGACATACCGCAGCCGAGTTTTACACCAACCGAACCGTTGTAAAACTGATGACACAAATTACCGACCCCAAAAGCAGTGAAAGTATTTACGACCCTACATGCGGCAGTGGTGGTATTTTGCTGAGTGCAGCTTTGCATTTGAAAGAGCAGGGCAAAGAATACCGAACGCTGAAACTTTACGGACAAGAACTCAACCTCATTACCAGCGCCATTGCCCGTATCAATATGTTTATGCACAATGTAGATGAGTTTTTGATTGTGCAGGGCGACACTTTAGACAGCCCACAGATATTGGAGAATGACGAACTGAAAAAGTTTGATGTGATAATGGCTAACCCGCCCTACAGCGTAAAAAAGTGGAGCCAGGCTAAATGGATGAACGACCCTTTTGGACGCAACATTTGGGGAACACCACCGCAAGGCTGTGCCGACTATGCTTTTCAGCAGCATATTATGAAAAGCCTGAACCCCGGGACAGGCCGCTGTGTAGTGCTTTGGCCGCATGGCGTTTTATTTAGAGACAGCGAAGCCGAAATACGCAAACGCATGATAGAATTAGATGTTGTAGATGCCGTAATTGGTCTGGGCAAAAACCTTTTTTACAACAGCAGTATGGAAAGTTGCTTGCTGGTATGCCGCATGAAAAAGCCGAAAGAGAGAAAAGGTAAAATAATTTTTATTGATGCTAAAAGTGAACTGCGTATTGAACGCACCAACGCATGGCTGGAACCGCAGCACATAAAAAAGATAGTGAAGCTTATTGGAAAAATAAGGATGTGGTAGGTTTTGCAAAAGTTATGAGCAATAAAGAGGTGTTAGAGAACAATGGTAACCTCAGTTTGCAATTGTATGTGAAGCAGGCTGCAATAGATAGTGAACACAATACTGAAGATTTGATTGCGGATATTAAAACGGGGCAAAAGCAAATCAATGTCTCTTTGGAGAATTTATTTACTCAACTCAAAAATATTGGAATAGAAGCATGAACTTGAGAAAAGATAAATGGTCAAAAGTAGCATTGTTGGATGTCTGTGAGCTAATTAATGGTAGAGCTTATAGTGCACATGAATTACTTACAGAAGGAACTCCTGTTCTAAGAGTTGGAAATTTTTTCACAAATGATAAATGGTATTATTCAGACTTAAAACTAGAAGACAAAAAATATTGTAATAATGGGGATTTACTTTATGCATGGTCGGCTTCATTTGGCCCAAGAATTTGGGAAGGCGGG
>JANLQE010000034.1:0-4491 GCA_031367625.1 Bacteroidota bacterium | reverse complement strand
ACAAAAACAGGATAAAATAGGGCTGATAAGTTTTTCAAATAAAATGGGTTCTCTTATTGCAGCCGATAGAAAACCGGTGCAGCGGGAAAATATTCTGCAGGCTTTATACAAGGAAAAAACGACTTACCTGGAGAGTGATTTTGAAATGCTGTACCTGCAGGTGCGCCATAAAATAAAGCAACGCAGCTTGCTCATCCTCTTCACTAATTTTGAATCGGTGAATGGCTTAAAGCGCCAGGTGGCTTACCTGCGGTCTATTGCCCGCCATCATTTGCTGCTGGTCGTTTTTTTTGAGAACACAGCGTTAAATAAATTATCAGGTGCAGATGCCTTTAATATAGATGATGTGTATGTAAAAGCCATTGCAGAAAAATTTGTTTACGAAAAAAAATTAGTAGTAAAAGAACTGCAGAAATATGGTATATCTTCCATGCTTACTTCGCCGGAAAATCTTACCATCAACACCATTAATAAATATCTGCAACTGAAAGCACAGCAGGCGGTGTAACTCAATTTTGGATTTATGATTTAAGATTTTTGATTTGGTTTTTTTTCATCGCCGGTGATAAACTTTGCCGCTCTGTAGTAAACTCTCTCACTCTGTGTCAAACTCCTTTTACTCTGTGGTAAAATTCTTACTTTCGTAAAAAAACAGTTGGCAAAAAAAGAAACTTACCGGGCAAAGTATATTGCAAAATCTGGCAACACAGAAAATACCGAAAGAAAAATAGTTACACCCATAAGTGACGAAGTAAAAGCCAGTTTTGAAGATGGTAAAGTAGTTTTAATAGACAAGCCGCTGCACTGGACCTCATTTGATGCAGTAAGAAAGATCCGCAACAGTCTGCGTATAAAAAAAGTAGGTCACGCCGGCACCTTAGATCCGCTGGCAACCGGTTTGCTGATAGTATGTACCGGCAAGTTTACCAAAAAAATAAATGAATACATGGCGCAGGAAAAAGAGTATGCCGGTGCCATTACGCTTGGTGCAGTTACACCAACCTTCGACCTGGAAAGTACACCGCAGGATGCTAAAGATTTTTCCGGCATAACTGATGCACAGATTCTTGCTGCAACCAAACAATTTATTGGGGAGATACAACAACTGCCCCCAATTTATTCTGCTATAAAAAAAGATGGTGTGGCATTGTACGAACTGGCAAGGCGGGGAGTGGAAGTAGAACTGAAACCACGAACCATAACTATAAAGGAATTTGAAATTACCGCAATAGAATTACCGGTTGTAAAATTTAAAGTGGTATGCTCCACGGGAACGTACATACGCAGCCTGGCAAATGATTTTGGCGCTGCCCTGGGTTGCGGCGGCTACTTAAGTGAACTCCGCAGAACCAGGATAGGAGAGCACCTGGTAGCAAATGCGGTAAGCATGGATGAGTTTATGGATGGGTTGAAATGAACCATTGAGGGCTTACAATATTTTTTACTTGAATAAGCAACAGATTGAAATCTGTTTGGATGCTTACGTCCCGTTCTACACAACGGGACTGCCAAACTAAAAGCCAACGCATTTGATGCTAAAAGTTAGTGGCATAATAATTTTAGTAACTTTAAAAATTAAAAAAATAGAAACAAAAAAAATGAGCCTTGCAAATATGCAAGGGAAATTAAGTAGAACAGAAATGAAGAACATTATGGCTGGGCTAAGCGGAGGAGCAATATGCACTTGCAATAGTGCCGACCAATGTACGGCTACTAATGAACTGTGCATGAATAGTGGATGCGATAAAGGCACTAGCGGTTATCAAGGAACTTGTGGGTGTCCGTCTGTTCGGGCTATTCATAAGAACAAATGTTTATAAAAATTAAGTAGGATACTAATTAAAATATTTACTTAAATCTAAAAAAAGTAAATAGTTACCCTACTTAATTTTTCTGTTTTTAATATAAAAAACTTGACCATGCGAGCTTACCTTTTAATTACTCTTTTTCTTCTAACTATTTCAACAAACATTTTCTGCCAAACGGTTAAAAATAATAATAAGTTTACTATCAACGGAGAATTATTAGATAGGGATACTGGTAAAGTTGTATTATGGTATGATGACCTCGAAAATAAAGGGCATAGAGATACGGCAACATTAAAAAAGGGTAGATTCGTTTTTTCCGGAACTGTTAACCGGGTATGCGAAGCTCTCTTATGGACCAACTTAAAAAATATTAACTTCGATGACCGTAGCGTTATCCGTTTTTTATTAGAGCCAAAAGAGTTCTCCATTAATTTTCAAGAAAGCAGGGAACCAGCACCAATAATATCTGGTGGCATAATACAAAAAGAAAAAGAAAACTGGGATAGGGAAAAATCAGTTTTATTGATTGCTAAAGCTAATTTTCGCTTAAGAGCAGATTCTTTTTACAGGCTTGCAAAAATTACTAAGCCCCCTGATTTTGACAACACGGTAACATATCTGACTTTTCAAAGGGATTCAATTATTGAAAAAATAAGAACAAAAGATATTGGATATATCAAAGCACATAACGATTCATATTTAAGTAGCTATCTGCTATTAAACCATTATCGCAAATTACCCATTGATTCGTTACAAAAGCTGTATATGCTTTTGGGAAACCAGGTTAAGAAAAGCACAATCGGAAAAGGCCTTTTGGATGTCATTTATCCCTTAACCAATGATAAAGATTTCAGAAGATTAAACCCTGTGGTTGACCTGGATTTTGATAAGAGATTAAAGAAAATACATTCTATTTATGACTTTAGCTTAAATGATACTGCCGGTAATAAGATCGATCTCGGGGCTTTAAAATGGAAATACCTGATACTTGATTTTTGGGCCAGTTGGTGCCATCCATGTATTGAAAATATTCCTACGCAAAAGCAGATGATGAAAGATTATAATGTTGACTCTATTCAATTTATTTCTATTTCATTAGATACTGATATTGCTAAATGGAAACGGGCTGTTAAACAACACGGCCTTACAGGCTTGCAACTTTCAGAGCCTGATGGATTCAGCGGGTTAATAACCGTATACTTTAAAGTATTATACGTTCCACACTATATTGTGATAGACAAAACCGGCCACATTATTAATGCTAATGCCCCACAGCCAATGAACCCTGAGTTAAAAATAATATTAGATAAATTATTGAGTAAACAGACACCCAATCCCTGATGCGTACAGCATTGAGGATTTACAATATTTTTTACTTGAATAAGCAACAGGTAGAAAACAGTTTGGATGCTTACGTCCCGGTGTGCACAGCGGGACTGCCAAACTAGCCAACACCTTTGATGCTAAAAGCTAAGGCAAACAATTTTAGTAACTTTAAATTTTAAAAAAATGGAAACAAAAAAAATGAGCCTTACTACTATACAAGGCAAACTTAGTAGAACAGAAATGAAGAATATTATGGCAGGGAGTGGGAGTGGTGGTTGTTATACTGGTTCTGATTGCACTCTTAACCAGGCGGCTTGTGTCTTTTCTAGTTGGAGCGGTAAAGCAAGATCTTGTAGAAATATTTTTTGTTGGTGCTGCTAATTTTATAACTAAAATAAACTAAACTTTATGAAATTTTTTTTTGTTCTATTTTTGGTTCCCAGCCTCCTCTATGCTCAAAATAGTAAGACGTTTAAAATAATTGGAAATTCTAGTTTTTACAATAATCAGAATTTATTTATTCAAGCTGGCGTTTTCCCTGATACTTATAAATATAACGATTTTAATTTTGAAAATGACAAAGTTGGCACTTCAAATAACCCTTACAAATTAGTACAAGTGCAGAATAAGCAATTTACTATAAATGGTTTCCAAAAATACCCACACCCATTTTCGGTTTCGTATTATGACGCTGAAAAAAATATGGGAAACAATTCAAATTTCTTTTTTATAGATGGGGATACTGAAAATATTGAAATTAATGATTTATCAATAAATAGGAATTTAGGAAATCAATTAAATTCAAAATCAAATAAAGAATATCGGTATCTAAAAAAATTATATAGTAATTCTGTAGATACATTAAGTGGAATAATTCATAATCTGAAAGCCAAGCAAAAAATTATGCAAAAGTATATAACTCAAAATCCAAATTCGTATGTGGCTTTATGGGATATGGTGATTGATTATGCAATAAATAAGATTTATAAAAACGACTATGATAAAAAAAGTCTTTTAAAAAATGCCCAGCTTCTTTCACCTAAAATAAAGAAAACAAACACTTATCAAGCATTAGTAAAAAACATTAACCAGGATTTGGCGCTCGGGATTAATAAAAAATTACCAAATGCATCTTTGGCTTTAGAAAATGATATAAATACAATCGTAAAAAAAAATCAGTTTACCTTAATAGATTTTTGGTTCTCATTTTGTAAGCCTTGTATTGCACAACTTCCGAGTTTAAAAAAAACCTATGATTTATATCATGATAAGCATTTTGAAATAATAGCAATATCTGTCGATCAGAAAGCTGACGAAGGGAATTGGCAAAAAATAATAAATAAATTTAATTTAGAAT
>JANLQE010000021.1:0-2033 GCA_031367625.1 Bacteroidota bacterium | reverse complement strand
ATTATCTTTTGAATGATAAAGGTGTAATTGTCGCAAAAAATATTTGGGGTGCTGAGTTACAAAATATTCTAACAGCACAACTAAATTTGAAGAGTAAGTAAAATGGAGCATTTTCCCTTCCTTCTCCAACGTAATCAAATGGATTGCGGGCCTACCTGCCTGTACATGATATGCAAATATTATGGCCGCAATTTCAGTATTGAAAAATTAAGGGAACTTACAGAAATTGGTAAAGAAGGTGTAAACATTCTTGGCATCAGCGATGCTGCTGAAAAAATTGGTTATCGAACACAGGCTGTGCAGGTGAATATTGCAGAGCTAAAAGAAGCTAAGTTACCTGTCATTTTGCATTGGCATCAAAACCATTTTGTTGTTTTATATAAAATTAAAAAAGCTGCTCCCCTCTCCCTGGGGAGAGGGGCTGGGGGTGAGGCTTTCTTTATAGCCGACCCTGGTAAAGCATTAATAAAATATTCCCAAAAAGAATTTGAACAACGCTGGATAAGCGGTTACTTATCTCATTCACCATCTCCCGGTAAATCTATTGCATCTACTCCCCCTCCGGGGGAGATAGAGGGGGCCGGAATAGCCTTATTATTAGAGCCAACTCCTTCATTTTATGAAAACGATTATGATGATGATTTTACAGAAATAAAAACACGTTCACTTAGCAGCATCACTAAATATTTATATCCTTACAAAAAATTAATTATTCAGTTAATTATTGGCCTCTTATTGGGAAGTTTATTACAGCTAATCCTTCCCTTTCTTACGCAAAGTATTGTAGATGTCGGCATCAATACTGGTAACCTCCAATTTGTTTACATAGTATTGTTTGCCCAAATAGCTTTGCTGGCAGGCAGGCTTTCGGTAGAGTTTATCAAGAGCTGGATATTATACCATATCAGCAGCCGCATAAACATCAGCATTCTTACAGACTTTTTAATAAAGCTGATGAAGCTGCCCGTTAGTTATTTTGACAGTAAAAAAACCGGTGACATTATGCAGCGCATGAACGATCATCAGCGCATACAAAGTTTTCTTACCGGAACATCACTTACTACCTTATTTTCACTATTCAACCTGGTTATATTTTCGGTGGTGCTGGCAATGTATAACACAAGTATTTTTTTAATTTTTGTGGCAGCAAGCATACTCTATATTTTTTGGATATTGATTTTTTTAAAAAAGCGTAAGCAGTTAGACTATAAACAATTTGATATAGCCAGTGCCGAGCAAAGCAAGACCATACAGATAGTGCAGGGTATGCAGGAAATAAAATTGCATGGTTGCGAAAAGCCTAAACGTTGGGAATGGGAACGTCTGCAGGCAAAAACATTTAAGCTTGGTATGCAGGGCCTGGTACTAAACCAATGGCAGCAGGCCGGTGCATTCTTTATTAATGAAGGCAAAAATATTATGATCACTTTTTTAGCTGCACAGGCAGTTATAAACGGGCAAATGACGCTGGGCGGAATGTTGGCAATTCAATACATCATAGGGCAACTGAACAGCCCGATAGAACAAATGATAAGCTTTGTACAAAGCTGGCAACTGGCAAAAATAAGTTTAGACAGGCTAAATGAAATACATAGCCTGCCTGATGAAGAGCCTGCAAATAAAAAATTCAATACCCTGATGCCCTCGGATAAAACGATTGAGGTAAACAGCGTTTCTTTTACTTATCCTGGTGCAGGTAATGAAGCGGTGTTAAGAAATATCAACCTGAATATTTTTCAAGGGAAAACAACAGCTATTGTGGGCACCAGTGGAAGCGGTAAGACGACCTTATTAAAATTGCTCTTAAAATTTTACGAAAATTATAAGGGCACGGTAAAAGTTGGAGGCAATGATCTTTTAAATCTTGCACACCGCAACTGGCGGTTAGGCATTGGCGTGGTAATGCAGGAGAGTTTTATATTCAGCGATACGATTGCAGCAAATATTGCTGTTGGTGACCAGTCAATTGATTTATCAAAACTTAAAGAAGCAGCAACCATTGCAAATGTTTTACCCTTTATTGAAAGCCTGCC
>JANLQE010000017.1:0-2058 GCA_031367625.1 Bacteroidota bacterium | reverse complement strand
AACATGATTGGCAATTGTATAAAAAAATGAGCTATTTATTTACCACAGGCATTAGCACAGTAACCATTAAATTTGCATTTTAAAAAAATACATTATGAACGATACAAAACTTACCACCGGGCAAATACAAACCAATAAGGGTACTTTAACTTTTGAATTGTATGATGATGATGCGCCGGTAGCCGTAGCAAATTTTAAAAAACTGGCCGCACAGGGTTATTATGATGGGCTAAATTTTCACCGGGTAATTCCAAACTTTATGGTGCAAACGGGTTGCCCCGATGGTACAGGTGCCGGTGGGCCTGGATATTCCATTAAATGCGAAACCAGCGGCAGTAAACAGTTTCACGACCGAGGCGTAATGTCTATGGCACATCGTGGCAAAGATACCGGCGGCTCACAATTTTTTATTTGCCATAACCGTGCAGGCACACAACATCTGGATGGCGTGCATACCTGCTTTGGTAAAGTTACCGGCGGCCTTGAATTTTTAGATCATATAAAAGGCGGCGATAAAATGGAAAAAGTAATGGTGAATTAAAATTCTTTTTAATCTCTTCACCGCAAAGGGTAAGCCGCAGAACAGGATAAAATTATTTTTAGTGTCTTAGTGTCTTGGCGGTTTATTTTCTACTTGTTGTGTTCCTGCTTCATTTTACCTATATTCAATGAGATGAATTTACCACTGCTCAATCAACTGCATACCGAAGGATTAGTCTCCCCCGAATCTTTGGAAAAAGCAAAGAACCAGGCGGCTAATAACTTATTTTCACTTCACTGGGAACTTAAAACCATTTTATACCTGGGCGTAATGCTGCTCAGTGGCGGGCTGGGCATTTTGGTGTATAAAAATATTGACAGCATCGGGCACCAGGTGATCTTACTTTTTATTGCATTGGTTTGTGCAGGCAGTTTCTTTTACTGCTTTAAAAATAAATTTCCTTTTTCCATTCAAATAGTAAAGGCTCCAAATGCTTTTTTCGATTATGTATTGCTGCTCGGCTGCCTCATGTTCATCAGCTTTATTGCTTATTTTCAATACCAGTATAATGTGTTTGGTAACCGTTTTGGGTTGGCTGTTTTTTTTCCTGTGCTCGTCCTTTTTTTCTCTGCATACTATTTTGATCACCTGGGTATTTTGAGTTTGGCAATTACCAACCTTGCTGCATGGCTGGGCATAACGGTTACGCCGCTGCGTATTTTACAGGCCAATGATTTCAACAGTAATACCATAATTTATACCGGCATTTTTTTGGGCGTATTGCTTATTGCACTGGCAATAGCAACTGAAAAAAGGAATATTAAAAAACATTTTGCATTTACTTATACCAATTTTGGTATGCATGTTTTATTTATATCTGCCCTGGCGGGTATGTTTTATTTTAACAGCATTTACCTGCTGTGGTTGTTATTTTTGGCCGGCATTACTTTTTATTTTTATACAAAAGCTTTAGCTGATAAATCTTTTTACCTGCTGCTTGTTTGCACTTTGTACGCTTATACAGGCATAAGCTATGTGGTCATCCGGTCATTAAGTTATATGAGTAACCTGGATCTGGGTGCGGTATATCTCGGGTTGATCTATTTTATTATTTCCGGTATTATGCTGGTGATCTTTTTAATGCGTACCAATAAAAAAATGAAAGCTGATGATAGCATACAATAAAAAATGGCTGCATAATTTATTTATTAAGCAACAGGTTGAGGACGCTTTGCAGGATAATGTAATTACCAAAGAAGAAAAAAATAATATCGAGGTAAAATATCCTGCACCGTTTTATACTCCTGATTTTTTTATCCGGCTGGGGTTGTTTATATTAACCATTATTATCCTGTTATTTTCTTTCGGTTTATTGTCGTTGATTTTTTTATCATCTATTGATAAAACCATTACCGGTTTAAGTATTTTTTTTGGATTACTTAGTTATGCGGCATTGGAAATTATGGTTAGCCAAAAAAAACATTACCAGTCTGGTGTAGATGATGCTTTGTTGTGGACGGCAGCGGGCTGTTTGTTTGGCGGTATCAGTTATGCAACGGGTGCCGGGGCATTATCAA
>JANLQE010000232.1:0-3093 GCA_031367625.1 Bacteroidota bacterium | reverse complement strand
GCCCAAAGCTACTCATCATGGTGTTTTAAAATATTAGCTAACACGTGCCTTTTTTTACACCAATAAATATAAAAAAGCCGTCACTTTTAAATGACGGCCCGGCTTTTTTATTAGCCGCAGATTATTTTTACGGAGAAGCCCGGTTACACGATAATAACCGAAGGCGTCCATGATTTATCTGTAGATTGCATGAATACCTCCTTTTTATTTGGTGAAGAATAAAGTTAACCCATTCGCTATTTATGGCAAAAAATATTTAAAATTAAGTGATTGAATTATTTTATAAATTATCTGCGATAAACTGCTGACAATAATTTTTTATCAATTGCCTTACTTTACGAAACCCGGATAAAATTTCTTCTTCAGTTCCCGTGGCTTTTGCCGGATCAGGAAAATTATGATGAAATTTTTTTGCATTGGAAGGAAAGAAAGGGCAGCGTTCTTTTGCGTTATCACAAACCGTAATTACAAAATCAAAATCAATATCCCGGTACTCTTCGATATTATTTGAGGTATGGTGTGAAATATCAATACCATCTTCTTTCATAGTGGCAATGGCCCCTGGGTTTACGCCATGCGTTTCTATACCTGCGCTGTAAATTATTGCTTTGTTACCTGCATAGTGCCGCAGGTAACCTTCTGCAATCTGGCTGCGGCAACTGTTGCCTGTACAAAGCACCAATATTTTTTTCATACTGCAATTTTAAACAAAAAGCCAAATGATGTTTATGATCGCAAACTTAGGATCAAAGCCGAAAATTAAACAAAGAATAATAACAGATGAAGTTATTATGATTTGCTTTTTATATTTACTGAATCTATTTTTCAAAATTATTATTTTAGCAGCAGCCACTGCCGGGTGTACAACAACTTTGGTTTACTGTTTGCAATTCTGCTAATGTAAGTTTCTGTTTAGATGGCGGTACTCCGCATTTATCCATTGCCAGGCATGCGGTTTGTTTTGGTATAAGCTCAAAGTCATTTCCGTTAAAATCTAACTCATATTTTCCTATTGTGCCGGTTTGATATTCTACTTCGATTTCTAAATCTTCTATACCCAATATTTTTTCTGAAAGTGAAATAATATCCAGTAATTTTTTTGGCTTCAAACGGTGATTTGTATCATTGGCATTCCATAATTGAAAATTGGCAACTTTTTCATTTCTTACTGTACCGCCACAATCAATAAAATGTTTGGTAACCAGCCCTACTTCTGTAACGTGAAAATGTTCTGGAACATATTCTCCTGTTGGCAACACAAAGTTTACAGACACTGCTGTACCAAGATGATTTTTTATTTCTGATAATTTCATTTTTATTTATTTTAAATTAACAACAATTATTTTTTTTCTTTTCTAATTTAACAGCAATACCAGCAAAGTATTTCTGCAGCATCTCTAATGTTTTTTCATTGATGCAGTAACAAATACTGTTTCCTTCTATATCGCCTTTTATCAGCCCGGCATTTTTTAATTCTTTTAAATGCTGCGACACGGTAGGCTGTGCCAGGGGCAGTTCATTTACAATATCGCCGCATATACAGGTATCCACTTTAAGCAAATATTCAATAATAGCCACCCGTGCAGGATGTGCTAAAGCCTTCATGGTGGTAGCCACCTGGTTTTGCTTACCGGTAAAATGTGTTGTTTTAGTTGCGCCCATTTTTAAATTTAATATTGCAATATTACGATAAAGGTTGAAGATATAAAATATTTTTTATTTCTTCCGTTATAATAAAAATGAAATATTTTCTCCGGGTTTAATTTCCCGCCGGTCAACGGCGCCGGAAACAGTATTGCCGGTAAAAATTACAGCAGGGCAGCAACCTGTAAATATCAGTGTATCCTTTTCCAGGTGAAGTGCTGTTCCTTCCGGCAAACCAACAATGGGCACACCGGGATTGAGCGCTAAATATTCTGTGAGCCGCTGATCACGGGTTTCCCCGTTGTGGCCTTCTACCGGCTGACTAAAATAATGTGGATTTATTTGAAAAGGGAGGAGCCCAAGCGAATTAAAACTTTTAGGTTGTATAACGGGCATATCATTGGTAGTGCCAATGGTTGGCCCGGCAATATTGGCCCCTGCACTCCAGCCGATATATGGTATGCCTGCATTTACCCGGTTACGTATCAGGTCAAGTAATTTATATTCATAGATATCATGAAGTAATTTAAAAGTATTGCCACCGCCTGTCATGATAGCGCCTGCTTGTGTAATAACTTCCGAAGCATTTTCAGGTAGCACAACTCTTATCTTGTATGGTAGTGAATTCAGTGCTGCACTCACCCTGGATGCGTATTCATTATAATCTTTGGTTACCGAAGCAAACGGTATAAAAGCAATATCTGCAACTCCATTACCCAAAAAGCTTTTAATGATGGGCGCTGCTGTCTCTAAAAAAATTCCACTGCCCACCCTGGAACTGCTGAAAACTAATAAACGGTTTAAACTCATGCTGCTGTTTGCTTGATTAAAAACTGATGTAACATCCTTCGGTAAAATGTTACACTTTCAAATACCCTAATCCTGCTGATTATGCAATTTCATAAAAGACAACTTATCCCAATATCCCCTTTGAAAAATTATTTTATTCTCAACAATATGAAAAAAGCCACAGCCCCGCAAACCCAGTGGATTCCGCCATTCGAGTATTACCCATTGCCCATCCTGAAAAATATTTTCGGGGATGCAAACCATTACAGCATTAGCAAATTCTTTTGCAAACATTTGCCTGATGGCTGCTTTGCCCATTAAAGGCTCATTAGCCACCTGGTGATTTACTGCATCCTCGGAATATAAATCAGTAAGTGCATCTGTATCCGCATTGTTAAACGCATTTATCCATTTTTCTAAAATATCTTTTGGTTCCATTTTCAGCATTATTATACTTCTGAATTAATACCGGCTTATATTCTTTATATGCCAAATGCTTTCTTGCATAATTTCATAAGATTATGTGTATTTAAAAATAATGCGAAAAAAACTTTAAAAAACAAATGTGCATAATTATGTGCTAAACAGGTGTAAAACTACATGATAAAAAACTTGCAAAAAGCAGCTTGCCAATACTATCTTTATGGTACAAATTTGAAG
>JANLQE010000382.1:0-2410 GCA_031367625.1 Bacteroidota bacterium | reverse complement strand
TATCATGCTTACGGTTACTGGAAATATTTTCCATCGTCCATTCAATCTTTTTTTGAAAATCATGCTTGCGAACGGTGCATTCAAATTTACTGCAGATGGCACAACTGAAATCAAGGCAGCCATCAGAGTGTACAAACAGTTCTACAGATTCTCCATACTTTTTTCTTACCAGTTCCGATAAAGTATCAATTTCACGATGTGCTTCATGTACATTAAAATACCATGGCACTGTCAGGTGGCAATCAAGATGCAGTGTTGGCCCATATTTTATGATACGCAGGTTATGCAGGTCTATCCAGTTTACATTCCTCTTTTCATTTAGTGTAATTACCAAATCTTTTAATAAGCGTTCATCTGTTTCATCCATAATGCCAGCCACAGAGCTGCGGACAATTTTATAACCGGTAACAATAATAATGAGCGCAAATAATAAAGCAACTGCACTGTCTATCCAGGTTATCTTAGTAAAAAAAAGTAATACCAATCCGGCAATTATCCCTGCGGTGCTGTAAGTATCCGATTTTAAATGCCTGCCACTGGCAATCAATGCTAATGAATTATTCTTTTTTCCCGTTTTAATACACACATATCCGGCAATATAATTTATAATTGCTGTGAAGGCTACCAGTAAAATACCTGTGTCAATTTTCTGAATAGTATGCGGGTGTTTTAAATTTATAATAGCTTCATAAATTATAAAAAAACCAGCTACCGTTATTAAGGTGCCTTCTATTGCTGCCGAAATAAATTCGGCTTTACCATGCCCGTAAGGATGATCGTAATCTTTTGGTTTGGCGGATACATACAGGCTGTAAACGCCTATCAGCCCCGCTATTACATTTACAATACTTTCCAGCGCATCGGTGAGGATAGCTACAGAATTGGTAATATACCATGCTATTATTTTTATTATAAATAATACAATGGAAATGAAAGTTATTATTGTTTGAATTTTTAAATTCTGAGAAGCTGTCTGCATGACCCGCAAAGATATGCAGTAAACCACCGAATGAATATAATGCCGGATTGCTGATGATAAATGGACAACTGATACTTAGCCGCCCACTACCAGACTCTACGATGATGAGCATAGATCTGCTGCCGGTAACCAAAAAATATCATCCCCTTCATAATGATTTACAACATTCGTTTAGTAAAGGAAGCTTACGCCCAAAAAATATACTCTTCTATATACCTAAACAAAGCGCCCATCCCTTATTTTTGCAGCCTAAAATTTGCTATATGGATTTTCAACTTTCAGAAGAACAGCTAATGATACAAAAGGCCGCCCGTGATTTTGCTGTAAGTGAATGCCTGCCCGGCGTAATAGAAAGGGATGAATTACAAAAATTTCCAAAAGAGCAGATTGAAAAACTGGCAGACCTTGGCTTTATGGGAATGATGATAAAGCCTGAATATGGTGGCAGCGGACTGGATACCATGAGCTATGTACTGGCGATGGAAGAGTTAAGCAAAATAGATGCAAGTGTAAGTGTATGCGTAAGCGTTAATAACAGCCTTGTATGTTACGGCCTGCAGGAATATGGCAGCGAACAACAGAAACAAAAATATTTAGTCCCCCTTGCACAAGGCAAAAAAGATGGTGAACTGCATATTGGTGCATTTTTACTGAGTGAGCCCGAAGCCGGTAGCGACGCTACTTCGCAAAGAACAACTGCAGAAGATAAAGGCGATTACTATTTATTAAATGGTACTAAAAACTGGATTACCAATGGTAACAGTGCAAGTACTTATTTGGTAATTGCACAAACAGATACAAGCAAAGGCAGCCGTGGCATAAATGCTTTTATTGTAGAAAAAAAATGGGAAGGTGTAATGGTTGGTGCCAAAGAAAATAAACTGGGCATTCGGGGCAGCGATACACATACCATCATGTTTACGGATGTAAAAGTGCCAAAGGAAAACCGCATTGGCGAAGATGGATTCGGATTTACATTTGCCATGAAAACACTTGCCGGAGGCCGCATTGGCATTGCATCCCAGGCTTTGGGAATTGCCAGCGGCGCTTACGAACTGGCGTTGGCCTACAGCAAGCAACGCAAAGCTTTTGGCACAGAAATTATGAACCACCAGATCATCCAGTTTAAGCTGGCAGACATGGCCACCAAAATAGAATGTGCAAGATTGCTTTGCCTGAAAGCCGCCTGGGAAAAAGATAATAAAATAGACTATACCCTCAGCAGTTCTATGGCAAAAGTTTTTGCAAGTGAAACAGCTATGTGGACTGCAACCGAAGCTGTTCAGATACATGGCGGCTACGGTTTTGTAAAAGAATATCATGTAGAGCGGATGATGAGAGATGCAAAAATTACACAGATATATGAGGGTACCAGCGAGGTACAAAGAATTGTAATAAGCAGAACGATATTGAAATAAGGCTCCCTCACCT
>JANLQE010000363.1:0-2257 GCA_031367625.1 Bacteroidota bacterium | reverse complement strand
GCAAGGTTTAAAAAATTGGGGAGAACATGCAGGTAGGTATGCATGATTTTATCGGGGTCACCAAGATGATCAATCATAGACTGCCATTTTTCTTCGCCATGATTTTCTATTACCGTTTTTTTCTTGTCGGCAGTTTGCAGGTGCAGGCTCATGCCCACAGCATCTGCTTCCGGATGAAACTGTGTGCCAATCATATTTTCATTAAAACGGATAACCATAATAGCTCTCTCTAAAGGCACATGTGGCCGGGCTTTTTCTATTGCCAAAATGCCGGCGCCCATTTTCTGCAGGCGGTTATGATCCGGTTTTATTACCTGGTAATCCCGGCTATCTACTGCATAAAACGGATCTTTTAAACCTTCAAAAATCGGTTCATTTACGGCATCTGATAAATAATGAATAGGGAATACACCAAAAGCTGTGCTTAATCTTTTACTCACTTCTGCAATGCCATAATGCCTGCACACCAATTGAAAAGAATGGCAGATAAGAAATACCTGTTTTTTTACAACATTAGCTTCATTGTTATTGTATTTTTCTATTTCTGAAAGCCAGTTAAAATATATTTTTTCCCAGTCGCTTCCTTTGGTTTCCAACGGGCTGCCTGGCCCACCGGTAGATATATACACATCATAATCCATCCCCGGTGTTTCTTTTTTTATGCGTACTTCAAATTCATCTTTATGTAAATCAATATTATTTATTTCGGCAAACTGGTTTAATATTTCCCGTATGCAACGCATGCCCTGGTTTTCAAACCCTTCGTACATATCTAAAATTGCTACCCTCATCGTATTGTTTTCTGTCCAAACCATACGCCAAAAATAATATTTTTTTAACACACAACCTGTTGTGCAAACGATATTATTTATAAACGAATGTGTGAAAATAACAGGCGAAGGGTAAAAAGTCCGCTGCGCTTAGATAAAAGTTCAGGAAAGGTTTGCCGTACAAGGGAGTTCCGATAGCTATCGGAACAACGGTTCCACTGCCGGATTTATAAAAAAGATGCGCTGGATTGTATATTAACTGTACCTGATACACAATAATCTTTTAGTACCTTTGCCCGCAAATTATGAAGACAAAAAGTATAAAAAGGGATAAGGTAAATATCATTACGCTGGGATGCAGCAAGAATATGGTGGATAGCGAAGTGCTTAGCGGGCAATTGCTGGCCAATGAAATAGATACGGTGCATGAGAGCGGCAAAAGAGATCATAATATTGTTATCATAAATACCTGTGGGTTTATTGAAAAAGCAAAAGAAGAAAGCATTAATACCATTTTAGAAAATGTGGCATTAAAAAAACGCGGCAAATTAGATAAAGTGTATGTAACGGGCTGCCTTAGCGAGCGCTACAGAAATCACCTGGAAGCAGAGATACCGGAAGTAGATGCGTTTTTTGGCACCATGGAATTGCCGCTCATTTTAAAAAGATTTGAAGCAGATTATAAAGGAGAATTGATTGGTGAAAGATTGCTGAGTACGCCACAACATTATGCGTACATGAAAATAAGCGAAGGCTGCAACCGCACCTGTTCGTTTTGTGCTATCCCTTTAATGCGGGGCAGGCATGTAAGCCGCAGCATAGAAAGCCTGGTTGAGGAAGCAAAAAAATTGGTGCAGCGGGGTGTAAAAGAAGTAATGCTGATTGCGCAGGAACTTACTTATTATGGCCTGGATATTTATAAGAAAAGAGAGTTGCCAAAATTATTACACGCCCTGGCAGATGTGCAGGGACTGGAGTGGATACGGCTGCATTATGCATACCCTTCAAAATTTCCGCTGGATATTATTGATGCTATGAAAGAGCGGGATAATATTTGTAATTATCTGGATATGCCGCTGCAGCACGCCAGCAACAGCATGTTGAAGGCCATGAAGCGCCAGATAACACGGGAAGAAATGGAAGATCTTATTGGAGAAATACGGTACCGCATACCAGGTATTTGTTTGCGTACAACTTTGATAGCAGGCTTCCCCGGCGAGACAAGGGATGATGTAGAAGAACTGAAAACTTTTTTGCAGAAAATGCGTTTCGACAGAGTAGGCACGTTTACTTACAGCCACGAAGAAGAAACGAGTGCTTATGATTTAGTAGATAATATTTCTGCCGAAGAAAAAGAAGAAAGGGCACAGGAAATAATGGATGTGCAGCAGGATATTTCGCTGGAGAAAAATGAAGAAAAAGTAGGCCATACTTTTAAAGTGATGGTAGATAAAAAAGAAGCCGGCCGCTATTTAGGCCGCACAGAA
>JANLQE010000362.1:0-13507 GCA_031367625.1 Bacteroidota bacterium | reverse complement strand
CAACTATAAAATAAATTATACCGAATTAAAACAAGGCGATAATGCTTTTGGGTATCTGGTGTAGCCAGCTTTAAATAACTAACAGCTACTATCTTTAAAAATCCGGTTGCCAAATTTGGTAACCGGATTTTTTTAATTTTTAAAAAAATTATTTTCCTGCTTTTAATGTTGCCTGTAAAATTTCGAGTTCTTTCCATTTACCGGTAGCTGCAAGTTTAGCCTGCTTTGGCCATGTGGCGGGGTTGTGAATTTGAAATTTACTGCCTGCCTCAGCAAGAATATCTTTCAATTTTTTGATTGTAGTTTTTGATAACTCAGCAAAACTGGAGATATTATTTTTAACCAATAATACTGCAGTCTGTTTTCCTATTCCTTCAATTTTAGAAAGATCGTCTGGTAGTATTTCTTCATTTACCGGCTTTACTTTTTTTACTTTAGGTTTTGCCGCAATGTCCAAAATTTCAGGTACAGTAATCAGGCAATTTTCTACATGAAAACCTGATACAGGCACATAATCCTGGGCATAGTAATCATTCACCCATCTGCCATCATTCAACAGGTAACGGTATTGATAAGTTTTTCCCGGCTCCAAGTGTACTACCGCTTTTAGAGAGCCGTCCTTTTGCTTTTCAAGCGCTATACCTCTTTCGGTATCCCAGTCGTTAAAATCCCCTAAAAGCAATGCTTCTGTTGCTTCGGCAAGTGCTTCTGCCGGTAATGTAAAAGTTATTTTCTTTGTCATATTGTTTGTTTTATTTGTTTGATTAAATGGATCAGCATTTTTACACACTCATCAGTACTAAAAAAAATTTAAAATAGCAAGCCCATAAACAATAAAGTCTATGGGCTTAAGGCAATCTATTATATTTTTTATGCGGAGAGCTAGGGATTCGAACCCCAGGACCTGTAACAGTCAACAGTTTTCAAGACTGCCGCAATCGACCACTCTGCCAGCTCTCCGCCGCAAAAGTAAGGATTCAAATTTTTAGGAACAAAAAATATTGAAAGATAAGTTTCAAATGTTCAAAAAGTTTAAGGGGTTTAAAATGTTCATGAACCTCTTAAACTTATTAAACATTTTAAATTTATTAAACCCTTTAAACTTTATCTATCACTAATATCAGGTCTTTCAACTCAACAGTCATGGGCAGGTTGCCTACCTGCAGTAAGGCTTTTTTACCCCGTAATTCTTTTACAATACCAACCTGCCGGTTTTGTTTCATTTTTACTTTATCGCCGATTTTAATATCCCCTCCTATCTCTTCAAATTTTTCATTTAATTTTTTATGGTGCTTTTCTTTCTGCATTTTTTCTTTCTGGTTAAAGAGTAATGCATGAATCATTTTTACTACTTCTTCTTTATTTTCCGCCTTACGCCATTCTATCACCATTGCTTTTAGGCGGCGCTCCATATCTTTCAGGTAGCTTATTTTTTCTTCTGAAATTTTATTTTGCTGTTGCAGCAATTCTACTTCCTGCCGGTGTTTTTCTTTATTCAATACCTGTTGCATTTCTTTTTTCAGGTGCTCATTTTCTTTTAATAATTTTTGCAGTTCTGTTTTTTCTTTATCAATATGCTGAAGATCCTGCTCTGTACGGTTGAGTAATTTATCTAAACGGAAATGATCGTCATCTACCAGCTTGCGGGCTTTTGCAATCAGGTGTTTATCCAGGCCTATTCTTTCTGCAATTGAAAAAGTGTAGGAACTGCCGGGCTTGCCTATTTGTAATTTATAAAGCGGTAAAAGATTTTTTTCGTCAAACTGCATAGCACCGTTGATAATGCCGGGCACTTTATTCGCCATCACTTTAAGGTTGAGGTAATGGGTGGTAACAATACCAAAAGAATGTTTGTGCGCCAGCTCTTCCATAATTACTTCTGCAAAAGCGCCACCAAGATTAGGATCGCTGCCACTGCCCAGTTCATCAATAAAAAACAATGTTTTGCCATTTGCATTTTCAATAAAATGTTTCATGTTTTTCAGGTGAGAAGAATAAGTACTCAGTTCAAACTCCAGGCTCTGCGTATCACCGATATGTATCATCAGTTGTTTAAATATACCCATGGCACTGTCGGGGCTAACCGAAACCAACAAGCCCGCCTGCATCATCACCTGTAGCAAACCCACTGTTTTTAAAGTAACTGTTTTACCCCCGGCATTGGGTCCGCTTATCACTAAAATACTGTTGGTCTCATCTAATTTTATATTTACCGGAATTGTTGGCTTACTATTTTTTTGATTGTACAGCAGCAGTAAAGGATGATAAGCATTTACAAGATTTACATGTGCTCTATCCTGCACCTGCGGATAATTTCCATTGATGTCTATGGCGAGTTTTGCTTTAGCCCTGATGAAATCATACTCACCTGAAATATCGTGGTAACTCTTTAGCAATGCGGCATACACACCTAACTGTTGGGTAAGGTTTCGCAGAATGCGGAAAATTTCTTTTTGCTCTTCATACTCCAGCGAAAAAATTTCGTTGTTCAGTTCGGTAGTTTCTTCGGGCTCAATAAAACTGGTACGGCGGCTATCACTTTCGCTGTGCAACACGCCTTTTATCATTCTTTTTTGCTCCGCAAAAACTGCCAGTACACGACGGCCATTCATAAAACTTTCTTCAATATCTGCCAGGTAGCCTTGCTTGTTTAATTTCTGTACAATGCGGTCAAATACCCGGCGAAGCTCATGGCGCTTACGGTACAGTTTCATGCGGATATCTGCCAGCGCTTCACTTGCTTTGTCTTTTACAGCACCGGCATCATCAAGTACTTCATCAATTAAAAGTTTTATATTTTTTTCATAATAATTCTGATCAATAACTTTTGTAATGCCCGGATAGGTATCACGCATTTCTACCGTAAACCAGCGGAAAATATTATTGGTATTTTCTGCAAGCCTGCGGATAAGCAGGAATTGTTCACCGCTTAACGAGGCTCCGGGTATGCCAAGTAATTTTAATTCTTTTATAATGTTTAAAGAAAAATCGTTGGGGAAATACTGGCCGCTCTGCAGAATAATTTTAAACTCATGTGCTTGCAGCAGGGCAGTTTCTATAAATTCTTTTTTAGTATGAATACGAAGCTGCAGTGATTTTTGCTTTGCAAATTCTGTGCGGCAATGCAATGCCAGCAAGTCTTTCACCTTATCAAACTCTAACTGGTGTAATGTAGATTCTGGAAAAAATTTCATTGTGATTGGTCAATTGTGAGCCTTGGAATGAATTAATAACGTAACGAGCCGGAAGGGTTGCATAAAGATATGCCGAACAAGTGAGTTCCGATAGCTATCGGAACAACTATGTTCCACATAGCTTTGCTTTAGCTGGGAACATAAATATTTTTTTACAAAAAATTTCATGCAAAGAGGCAAAGAAAAACAAAGGCGCAAAGCAATCTCCGCTCCCATCTCCTCCATTTCCTCCCCCACCAGGGAGATAGAGGGGGCTCTTAATCATTCAACTTCAGCACCGCCAAAAATGCTTCCTGCGGCACTTCTACATTGCCGATCTGTTTCATTCTTTTTTTACCTTCTTTTTGTTTTTCCAATAGCTTACGCTTACGGCTTATATCGCCGCCATAGCATTTTGCCGTTACATCTTTTCGCATGGCGCTGATATTTTCTCTGGCTACAATTTTGGCACCGATGGCGGCCTGTATGGCAATCTGGAACTGCTGTTTGGGCAATAGCTCTTTTAATTTTTCGCAAAGCTTACGGCCAAATTCGTGGGCCCGTCCCCGGTGTATCAAAGCGCTCAGCGCATCTACTTTTTCGTTGTTCAATAAAATATCCATTTTCACAATATCACTCAGGCGGTACTCTATGGGGTGATAATCAAAGGACGCATAGCCACGGGTCATGCTCTTAAGTTTATCATAAAAATCAAAAACAATTTCTGTCAGTGGCATATCAAACGTTAGCTCTACCCTGGTTGGCGTAAGATAACCCTGGTTGATAAGAGTGCCACGCTTGTTGATGCAGAGCGTCATTATATTACCCACATACTCCGGCTTGCTGATCATTTGCGCCCGGATAAAAGGTTCTTCAATTTTTTCTATCCTTGTTGCATCCGGCATTTCGGATGGGTTGTTTACTTTAATAATTTCTCCCCTGGTTGTAGTGGCAATAAAGCTCACGTTTGGTACGGTGGTAATTACGGTTTGGTTGTATTCCCTTTCTAACCGCTCCTGAATTATTTCCATGTGCAGCATACCCAGGAAACCGCAACGAAAGCCGAAACCCAGTGCCTGCGAGGTTTCCAGCTCAAAAGTAAGAGAGGCATCATTTAACTGCAGCTTATCCATGCAATCACGCAGTTCTTCAAAATCATCTGTCTCTACCGGAAAAATTCCGGCAAAAACCATGGGCTTTACATCTTCAAAACCTTTGATTGCTTCCAGAGAAGGATTGACTGTTGTGGTAATTGTATCTCCGACTTTTACTTCTTTTGCATTTTTAATTCCGGTAATAATATAGCCCACATCGCCGGCGCCAACTTCTTTAGTGGGGCTTAGGCCAAACTTTAAAACGCCTACTTCATCAGCGCCATATTCTAAGCCGGTATTGCTGAATTTAATTTTATCGTTCTTTTTTAATGTACCGTTAAACACCCGGTAATACACTATGATACCCCGAAAACTATTATACACGCTATCAAATATAAGTGCCTGTAACGGAGCTTCGGGATTGCCTTTTGGTGCGGGAATTCTTGCGATAATAGCATCTAAAATTTCTTGAATGCCAATGCCGCTTTTACCACTGGCCAATAAAATATCTTCGGGTTTACAACCGATGAGTTCAATGATCTGATCCTGCACTTCGGGAATCATAGCGCCTTCCATATCTATCTTATTGATGACAGGAATTATCTCAAGATTATTATCAATTGCAAGATATAAATTACTGATAGTCTGCGCCTGTATTCCCTGCGATGCATCCACCAGTAACAATGCGCCTTCGCAAGCCGCAAGAGCCCGGCTTACTTCGTAACTGAAATCTACGTGGCCCGGAGTGTCAATTAAATTCAACACATATTCTTCGCCCCTGTATGGATAATTTATTTGTATGGCATGACTTTTAATGGTGATGCCTTTTTCCCTTTCCAGGTCCATATCATCCAGCACCTGTGCCTGCATATCCCGTTCGCCGATGGTATGGGTAAATTCCAGTAAACGATCTGCAAGGGTACTTTTTCCGTGATCAATATGTGCGATGATGCAAAAATTCCTGATGTTCTTCATGTACTTCTATTACGCTTTTAAGGGGGCAAAAGTACGCTTTTTGTGGTTGTGATAAGGGATGAATGTAAAGCGGTTTTTTAACTGCAACTTTACGTGAATCAGAAAGCGCTATCGGTTTGTACCAGATGATGTTACCGGTCATTTTTACGCCTGGCTATTTCTTTTGCAATTAATTTATTTATATCTGTCTTTGCTCCCTGTAATAAAAATATTTTTGTGCCTTGTTCTCTTGAAAAAGGGTTATCGTTTTTACCCACTAAAACAATGCTCTCAAAAAAAAGCCTTTCTTTTGTTCTTGCACTGTCATCATCATTCACTTCTTTTACCAGAATAACATTTTTAATTTCTTTGTCAAGCGGTATCCAGTTAATATAATCTGCATTGAATGATACCGCATTAATATTGATAAACTTTGAATAATAATTGATAGCGCCTGCCTGCCCGTAATTATCACACATTACCAGTGTATGTGTTTTATCTGCCAGTTTATTGTAAGCAAAATCTACTTTTTTTGCCAGGTCGCTCCACCCAATCATATCTGCAAAATCCTGCGGCAAATTATGGTCTTTCCCATCCTCCCACCGCAGTAGCCCAAACTGTTTGTAACGCTTACTGTTTTGTGCAATTTGCTCCGGGCTGTTACTGGGGAAACCCACTAAAATAAAGGGTATAGATAAACCAGCAACCAACACAATTGATATGGGTCTTAAATATATTTTCCATCCATCGGAAAATATTTTTTCAAGATATACCGAACCGAAAGCAATCAATACAGGATACAGCCCGATTGCGTAATAACTCTTTGCCCTGAAGAAAATAAACAGGAATATGGTGATGAAATAATTCCAAAAAAATAAGCGGTATTTTTTAAATGGCTGATAAAAGAAGAATGCAAAAAAGGAAGCAAGTATGATAAAGAATGAAGAGAGAAAAAACAAAAGCTGTTCTTTTATAAAGTTAAACCGGTTTACAAACACAAGCTGTGTTGTGGCTAATTTCTGCAGTTGATGCAGCGTAGGAAGATTATTTTGGTATTGCCATATAAGATTTGGCAGAACGATAATAAAAGCTATCCCTATGCTGATATATAAATTTTTATGCTTAACTATTTTTCTGTGTTCTGTAAATAAAAGGGCTGGCAATAACCCTAATATTAAAAAGATAATATTGTACTTACTCAAAATACCGAAGCCAACTGCAAGGGCTGTTACAAAAAACCATTTTGTATTATTGGTATTGATATATTTTATGATGGAAAAATAAGTGAGTGTCCAGAAAAAAATATCTAAAGAATTGGGTTGAAATAAAATATTAATCCTGAGAATAACGGAAACCAACACTGCCAATGACCCTAAAATCAATGCGAATAAATTTCCTTTTAGTTCTTCTATAGTTTTCCAGACAATGAGTATTGTGAATGCCCCAAAAAGTGCCGGAAAAAATTTGACCCAAAAAAAACCATTGCCAAGAAATTTAATAATATATGAAATCCAGGACGTTACTGGTGGCACGGAGATATAGCCCCATGCTAAATGATTGGCCAGATCCAGATGTAAGTATTCGTCCCGCTGCAGGTCGTATGCAGAATTAATAAGTGTGTATTGGAGTACAAATTTTGCAATAATAAAAGCAAAAAGAATCAGTGTACTTTTTTTCATCATCCTGTTTTATTATGTATATTCAATTTATGAAGTTCCAGAATAGTTGTTTTACCATCGGCACTTTCCCTGAACATTGGAACAAATTTTCTGTTGAAAATTATTTCGTTATAAGTATAGGAGGTGCGCTGCTGTACGTAATTAGAAAACACTTCGTCAAAGCCCCGCAGCATTACATACAATTCTACATCAGCATTTTTCATATCGGTTTCTGTAAAACCATAGAATGGGCTGCTTTCCTCAATAGGATGTACTACTGTCCAGCTCATGGGCATACTTTCTACACGATTTCTTTCCAGCGTTAAAGTAAAATATTTATACACAGCGATATCATTTTCCAGTACCTGCATACCAATGTTTACCCTTATTTCCAGGTCAGATAATGCATGCTTGTCTTTATATGCAGCAAACCTGAACATGAGGCCGGTTCCCTTTTTATAAGGGCTCACTAATGCATAATCGCTAAAAGCCAGGTAACTGCGGGGCTTTGAAAAACGGCCATAAATTAAACCTGTAGCAATAGCAAGTGACAGAAATCCGGTTAAGGCTTCGGTACCGGCCACAAGATTTGCGGCATCACCAACCGGGCTGACGTGGCCATAGCCTACAGTAGTAATTGTTTGAGTACTAAAATAAAAAAGCTGTTTAAAAGTTTCCCAGTTATTCCCCGGTAAAATGCCATTCAGTTCTGCCGGGCCAATGATAAAATATATGCCCGCAAAAATTAAATTAACAGAAAGATAAAAAAGAAGAATGATGCTGATAAATTTCCATTGAGGAAGATTCAGCATATCATTAAAAATGCTGAATCTTTTCCAGAAAGGCATTCCTTCTTTTACTAAATTATAAGTGCCATCCTTATTTATAAAACGGCCTCCCAGATCGTTGCTGTTACTGGCAAACCCCGTATCATTGTTTTGCTTTGAAAATGGATTTATTTTTTTATGATCCGGCATCTTGTAGAAATTAATATTAAATAAAATCTCGTTGTAAATTATAAAAGAATCCTGCACCGTGCCCCAGGTGTTTTTTACTTCATTTGTTTTTTATCTTCTCCGGTAAGCACCAATTGCGTAAAAAGCTTTTTCAGCATTTCGCCTGCATCTGTGCATAAACCAGGGTGCAGCTTAGAAGTTTGCAATACGGTACTGCGTGTAGCCGTGAGCCATCGAAAACGCTCTGCAATTGGCAACCTGCCAATTGCCCCACTACCCGGCGCACCCATACAAATTTGTTGAAAGGCATGTAAATATCCTCCCAGTTCCGGGATAGCGCTCTTGCCACAAAAGGCTGCCATACGTTCTTCGTTTAGTTGAAACATACTTTGCAAAAAGGGTGGCTTTGCACAATATAAGATAACTCCGATATTGAGAAACTCTTCTCTTTCTACCTTAGGCACTACACGAATAACTGCGTATTCAAATAAGTTTTTCTCTTGCATGTTGTGCTTCTTTTACAAAAAATTTTGAATGGGCAATCCGTGTTTTTAAAAATTGTGTGTATGCCTGCCGGTGCTCCTCCACAGAATCAAAGCAGGCTTCTCCGGTAAGCCAATCACCAGGTATTAAATCAACAATTGCATTGATTACATTGTCACTAAGGATAGATCTAAAGGCAGTGTCAACTGTGCCCAGTTCAGAAGCCAGGGGCAATAATACATGATCTTTAATATGTACAAAAGGCTGTGTAGCTTTTTCTTTCCATTGCAGCCATGAATGATGAAAATATAAAGATGCTCCATGATCAATAAGCCATATTTCTTTATGCCATAACAATATATTTGTATTACGTACAGTGCGATCTACATTGTTCAGCAGGCAATCCAGCCAAACTATTTTTGAAGCTAACAACGCATCAACTTTTGTAACAACGGGGTCAAATGTAGTGGAACCGGAAAGAAAATGAAGTGCCAGGTTTAGCCCCACACTTGCCTTTAGCAAATGCTGAATTTCTTCATCCGGCTCTGTGCGGCCAAATGCCTCATCAAGGTTGGCAAATACAATTTCCGGCACGGGCAAACCGACTGCTCTGGCAATTTCGCCACCAATTAATTCTGCAATAAGAGCTTTTACCCCCTGCCCTGCTCCCCGGAATTTAAGTACATATAAAAAATCATCGTCTGCTTCTGCAATAGCAGGCATAGAGCCTCCCTCACGAAGTGGCGCAACATACCGGGTAACACTTACGGTTCTTAATAAAGGCTGGCTATGCATACAGTTTTAGTTCCAAATATTTATAAGCAGTTATGTGTGATAACAAAAATACAACTATCCCTACAGAATGCGGATTGCAGGCTACGGTTAAAATTTTGTAAGAATAAATCTTCCATTTGGTAAATCCAAAATCATCAAAAGCTTTGAGCGTGGAGAAAAGCAATTGTATTTACAAATACTAAAGTGATTTTGTTATGTTAGTAAGATTGCTTCACTTCATTCACAATGACTGCTTCACTTCATTCGCAATGACGGCTTCACTTCATTCTCAATGACGGCTTCACTTCATTCGCAATGACTCATTATACTTTAAGCCATTGCGAAAAAATCAACGGGCTTGTGTGAGGAGATGTTTTGAAGCAATCTAATTTACAAATAATAATCTGCCGCAGTTACGTAAGTTCCTGATAAAAATAAAAACCGGAATTGCTAATACAGCAATTCCGGCTATTTTTTTTCAGAGGTAATATACCATCCCGTTTTTAATTATTTTTTTGCATAACCTTCTACCTCATCTATCCATCCTTCTTCCATATCCGAACCGTTTTTCTGTACAAATTCTTTACGTTCTTTTTCTAATTTCTTAGATTTTGAATTACCAACTATAGCTTTAATTCTGGCTATTCTTTCAGTATTAAGCGTTACAAGCTGGTCTTTTTTTTGCTGATCGCTAAGTGCAGCATTATCTTTAACTATTTTTGCTTTTTCGGTAAATGAATGGTTAATATTTTTAACCTGCCTTCCCTGGTTATCACTCAACTTTGCGGCCTTGTTTATTTCATCCCGCTTTCTTTCAAGTTTAGACCATTCTTCTTTTTGGGTACTCATGGTCTTGTACTTAGTCTTGTAAGTAGTATCCATCACTTTATTCATACTGTCTTTCCAGTTAGATTGTGTTTTTTCAAAACTCTCATCGGCAAGGCGGTCATTATCACGCCTCATAGAATCTGCAGTAAGTAACTCCACTCTTTGGGCTTCAATGTTTTGCTGCCTTAGCTCCTGTTGTTTTGCAAATTCAGCTTTAGCCTTGGCTTCGCTGTTTACATGAGCTTTTTTACTTTTTTTATGAGTTGATTTAGTTTGTGCCTGTGCTGCTAACAGGGACAATGCTACTACGCATGTCAATAATATTCTTTTCATAATAATTATTTTTTACATGACAGGCAATATCCATGCCACAGCAACTATTTTTAGAATAATTTATGAAATTATTGAACTTAAACAGAGAAGGTGCCTGGTGGAATTTAGGATAACGATATTAATAATTAAGGCATTAGAATTATTTTTGTTGTACAAACATAAATGCCTTACCAATACATTCAATAACATCTGTGGCCAAAAGGCTTTCCATGCTTTGAATTTTTATGGCAATATCTGCGGCTGCACCATGCAGATAGACCGCAATTTTTGCAGCATTTAATGAGGCATATCCCTGCGCCAGTAAGGCTGTAATCATGCCGCTTAATATATCTCCTGAACCACCCTTGGCCAAACCTGCATTGCCGGTTATATTGAGGCAGCCATTACCGTGAGCAGCAATTAGGGTTTGATAATTTTTCAACACAATTACCCAGGGATATTTTAGGGAAAGTTCAATTGCTTTTTTCATCCGCTCATCATGATCTGCACTTTCGCCAAACATCCTGTCAAACTCAGCCGGGTGTGGCGTTAGTATTGATCCCTGGGGAATACTGCCCCACAAATTTTTATTATGCGCAAGCAACGTAAGTGCATCTGCATCCAGCAATAAAGGCCCCGGATATTTCTCTAAAACTGTTTTTAATAGAGAAAGTGATTTTAAAGAAATACCCAGTGCAGGGCCAATTCCTATTGCTGAAAATTTATTCCATTCAATTTTATCTTTTCTAAATATCAGCATTGCTTCGGGTATTGCTGTTTGCAGAATACCCCGTTCTTTTGCCGGCACACTTACAGTAAGCAATCCTGTGCCTGTTCTTAAACAAGCCCTGGAAGCCAATACCGCCGCTCCTGTTCTTCCTCTGCTTCCGGCAATTAATAATGCATGGCCGTAAATACCTTTGTGAGAATTGGGTTTTCTTGGCTTTATAAGCAAAGCAATTTCTTCTTTTGTTATTGTTTTATACATCAATTCGCCTGTAAGAAATTGCATATTATCATATTAAAGGATGAAGTACTAAAATTACGGTTTTAAAAAATTTCTGTTATATAAATTTAAGAAGTAAATAAACTGGTTTTATTTTCATCTATATTCACATCAGGTATAAAAAAATGAAGAAAAATTTTGAACAGGAAAAGGAACTGGCGGCAAAAGAAGCAGTAAAATTTGTCAGCAACAATATGGTAGTAGGCCTTGGAACAGGCTCTACCGCCCGTTATGCCATTGAAGAAATTGGCAAAATGGTAAAAGCTGGCTTATCTATCCGGGCAATTGCCACTTCAAATACAACAAAAAAAATGGCGGAAACACTCGGCATTACTATCATTGATATAAACAGTATTGATACCATTGATATTACTATTGATGGTGCAGATGAATTTACAGAAGATTTAGTTTTAATAAAAGGTGGCGGCGGTGCTTTATTAAAAGAAAAAATTGTGGCTTCCCTAACCAAAAAAGAAATCATTATTACAGACTCATCAAAAAAAGTAACAGTATTAGGAAAGTTTAAACTCCCGATTGAAGTAATTCCCTTTGCATCAAACTATGTTTTAAACCATCTGAAAATATTAAATGGGTCAGGAAAAATAAGAACAATAACAAACAAATATTTTATTACTGATGAAGGCAATTATATAATTGATGCTGATTTTGGCCTAATAAAAAACCCTTCTGATCTTTCATCAAAACTAAACGAAATAGAAGGCCTGGTTGCACATGGATTGTTTATAAAACTGGCCAGTAAAATAATAATGGGGAGTAAGGATACAACCATAACTTTTGCTGCACCGGAAAAATAAAGATAGCGCCCGACATATGGACTATTACCTGTGGGATGAATCCATTTTTAAGCCCATAATCAATTTTAAAAAACATACCTTCACTATCAAAATTATTACTCAAACTACAACCAACCTAACCAGGTAAGCTTTTCTTTTAAACATGAAAAAAATACTTCAAAATATATTTGGGCTCCGTAAAGAATTAGGTATAAATTATTATATAGCCGATTTTTTTTTCAGAAAAATATTACGCCAGAATGCAGATTCCTCCTGGGTTTTACATTATACAAGCACAGTAATTGCTCCTAAAAATATAACGAAGGGCATCAATGTATACCCAGGGGATTCTCCAGGAAATTATATTGAAGCTTCCAATGGTATTTTTATTGATGACTATACTAATATCGGGCCTAATGTCGGCATTATTTCTGCCAACCATAACCTTATAGATAATGCCAAAGTCGATATAGAACCTCCCATTCGTATTGGCAAATTTTGCTGGATCGGTATGAATGCTGTAATATTACCAGGAGTGGTGTTAGGAGATTTTACTATTGTAGGTGCCGGAGCTATAGTAACTAAAAGCTTTCCAGATGGGTATCATGTAATAGCAGGGAACCCTGCACAAATCATTAACCAGTTAGACAAGAATGAATGCAAGCAATTCAGTATTAAAAAGTATAACACCGGAGTTGCCAGGTAACAAGATTTTCAAACGGTCTTTTTTGTTGATTCTTGGTAAAGTAACACGACTGATAGTACAGGTTTTTATTATTATCTGGTACTCAAGAAAACTTTCTTTTACTGATTATGGCACTTATCAATCTATATGGCTATATGTGAATATTGTAAGCATCTTTTCAATGTTTGGATTGCCTTCGCTTATACTCTCAACCTCCTCCAAAAACATAATTATCTGGATCAGACAAAATAAAGTATTGTTTTTTTTCTGGAGTAGTTTATTAAATTTTATTCCACTTATCTACATTCTCTTTAAAGTTGATGAATATTCTTTTGCCATAAGGATCCTGGTAATTATGCTCATCATCGTTCAAAATATTTCAATAATAACAGAAACCGTTGCCATAAAAAAAGAAAAAGAAAAATTAATATTGGTTACGAATATCATTTTTTCAGCAGGATATTTTATCTGGCATCTGATGGTTCTTTACCGGGGGTATTCGTTGCCGTTATTATTACTCGGCTTAGTCTTCATGTTTATAATTAAAAGTTTACTAATGCTGTATTATGGCAATAAAAATACGGTTTTGCCTACACCTGCCAATACTGTACAAATGGGCAGGCAGTGGTTATACCTGGGCGTAAATGATGTATTGGGGGTACTGGCAACCTGGCTTGACAAATGGGTTATATTAGTATTTCTTTCCGTAAGCCAATTTGCTGTTTATTTTAACGGCGCTTATGAAATACCCATCTTTGGTTTAATGGTAAGTGCTGTGGGCAATATTATG
>JANLQE010000340.1:0-8525 GCA_031367625.1 Bacteroidota bacterium | reverse complement strand
CATTAAGTCGTATTTATAAATTTTTTTATAATAGTAAGGCTGCCCGAAAGAGCAGCCTTACTATATAATCTAATAAATTTTTTATCTCCCGGCTAATTCCAGTTTGTATAAAGAACTTATATCAGCATCGCTTAATGCTTTATTGTAGAATCTTACTTCATCAATAGATCCTGTAAATTTACCCTGCCAAACCTGTGTTGATGAATTGGCAAATCCAGTACTGGAATTAGGTATACCTCCAATTAAAACTTGTGTAGGAACTGTTGTAACAATTGGCCCTACTCCTACACCAGGTGAAGTTTCTCTATGCCTGAAATTGTTATTAGAAACCAATATTCCATTTGCAAAAATATCAATGTTTGATCCTACTGCATCATATCTCATAACATAGTGTACCCATTTATTAGTACCGTGAACGGTTTTGAAATCTGTTTCCCTTACGCCATAGTCATTGATATTATCTCCGCCAATTCTTACGGTTGGGCTTGTAGGATAAGTGCTGAATGAAGGATGAAAAACAAGTGTATCGTTAGTAGCTACAGGATGTCCTGTTTCTATAAGCATATTTACAACTCCTGTATTCCAATCTGTTTGCGTTGCTGCACCTTGGGTTAAAGAAAAAACATTAGATGCCGTACTTCCATTATTAGTTACATTTACCCAGGAACTAACGGTTACGCTTCCGATATTAGCAACATTTAAAGCTGCAATTGTTGGGAAAAGCATAAATCCATTAGCTAAAACCAATGCCTGGCCTTTAACGCCAGTACCATAAGATGTTCCGGTATTGGTGGTGGGCGCAGTAGAAGAAATTGTCTCATTTGGAGTACCGTCAAAAGTCCAGTGGGCTTTTAAATTTGCAGCCCCAACTTCATTAGAGTTGTTAAAGCCTCCGATAGGATCGGGTGGCGCCACAGTAGGGCCGCTTTTTTTACATGAAACCAGAATACCTCCTATAATAAATAAAGAAGTTATTCCTACTACTAATTTTTTTGTGACTTTGTTCATAGTTTTAATTTTTAATTTTAAGTTAAAGTTACGTTCGAAAAAGATAATGAGGTTGTTAAAGCTTTGTAATTAGTATCCGTTATTTTGAGTCAGTTTGCCTCCGCTTAAATCAATTTGTGGCTGTGGTATGGGGAATACTTCATTTTTACCATTCACAAAATTTTTACCCAGTGCTCTGAGTATTTGTCCTGCACGCCCCTGCCTTACGATATCAAAAAAGCGATCCTGTTCCATTGCAAGTTCTACCCTTCTCTCTTGCCATACGTTATCAATGGTAGCGGCAACCGGTAAAAGCCCTGCTCTTTGCCTTATTAAACCAAGGTTAGTTAGTGCATCAGAATTAATACCCAATTTAATTGCTGCTTCTGCATTTATTAATAGTACTTCTGCATAACGTATAATATGAATATTTTTTGGGAGCCGGTCTGTGTTTCCAGTTACACAATATGGGTCAGCCTTTCTTCCGTAATAGGCTTTATAATTATAGCGGTCGTTCTGAACCCTGTTTCTCCCCGGCACTACAAAACCATCCCAAAGTACAGTGCTATCAGTTTTAATGTAAAGAATTGTTACTGAATCTCTCTTATCACCCGGTTCGTAGGCATTTACCAGATCCTGGCTGGGCGTATTTAAACCAAAACCAAGATCAGCCCAGCCGCCCAGTCCACCGGCTCTTGGACCCTGCGCTACTACATAGAAAGGAACCGCTGCATTACAATCAACATTCGTTCCAGTTTGAATTTCAAAAATTGATTCTGAATTGTTATCATAAACCTTACTTCTGAAATTGCGGCTATAGTCATCTACTAAAGAATATTTACCAGAATTGATTACCAGCTTTGAAAGATCGTATGCTTTTTGATAATTTTTTTGATACAGGTAAACTTTTGCAAGCAGGCTTTGGGCAGCTCCTTTATTAGCCCTTCCCACATCAGTTTTAGGATCACCTTTCAGCGATAAACTGTCAGATGCATATTGAAGATCATCTATAATAGCAGCATAAATAGAATCTTTAGGTGAGCGGTTTGTAAATTCATAACTATTCGCATCTGCCGGCCCCACAGGTACCCGTAAAACTTTGGGAACATCGCCAAAGAGACGTACCAGATTAAAATAATAATAAGCCCTCAGAAATTTAGTTTCACCAATGAGTATTCTTTTGGTTACCTGATCGAAAGTACTCCTGGAAAGTACATCCAACGCACCATTTGCTGCGGCGATACCTTTATAGTGACCTGCCCATAACCTGTTCACATAAAAATTATTGGGATTTAAATCTGAGGTAAAATTATCAAAGCCTACAGCCTGGGGCGACTGGTCAGCAGAAGTACTTCCCTTATCTGCATCATCTGAAGCAACATCTGTAGCTATACAAAAAATTATACCATGTACATCATTACCAAAACCGCCCTGGTAAAGTTGGTTATATACGCCTGTAACAAGCTTACGTGCAATATTCGGGTCTTTTGCTGCAGCAGCATCGGTAAGCTGGCCCTGAAGTGGCACATTTAAAAAATCTCTTTTGCAACTTGTTGTGCTAAAGGCAGTGATCGTTAGAAATGCAAAAAAACAATTTATATATTTTTTATTTACTTGTTTCATAATCAAAAATTAAAGAGTTAAATTAACACCAAAAGCATAAGTACGGGTGGTAGGATAAGCATTGAGCTCAATGCCCTGGCCAAGCCTGTCGCCACTTGCTAATTCAGGCGTAAAGCCTGAATAGTTAGTAAAGGTTACCAAATTTTGACTGGTAAGATAACAATGTAAACTGCTAATGCCATATCTTGATAATAATGATGATTTGAATGTATAACCAACTGATAGATTATTGATACGTGCAAAATCACCTGATTCTAAAAAATAAGTTGATTGTGGTAAGGCATTAAGATTTGCCCTGGGAACATTAGATGCATAATTCTTAAATGTCCATCTATCATTTGCTACGCTTTGCTCTACATTATCCTTCTGATTAAAGCGGGCAGCTTTTTTACCATTGTATATTTTACTTCCAACATTTCCATACCCATTTACACTAAGGTCAAATGCTTTGTAAATAACATTAACCGACAGGCCAAAAATAAATTTTGGCTGGTATGATCCAGAAAAAACTCTGTCATTATCATCTATTTTTCCGTCATTATTTACATCCTTATATTTAAGATCGCCCAGTGTAGGAAGCTGTCCGTTAATGGTAATAAGATTACCAGCCGAATTTTTATATGCTGCTAATTCTGCTTGGTTATGAAAAACACCTTCTGCCTGCAAAATATAAAAACTTCCAATTGGCTGGCCATTATTTGTATATGTTGTACTGCCTTGTGATCCAACATTGCCACCAAAAATGGCCTGCCCGCCATTAAGAGCAATAACATTGTTTTTATTGTAACTTATATTTCCTGAAACGGTATAATTGATATCTTTTCCTACCTTATTCTTCCAGTTTAATGAAAGTTCTACGCCTTTATTTTCAATTGAAGCAACATTTGTAAAAATGGATTCGGTACCTGTGTTTGCAAGCGTTTGAACACTTAACAAAGCATTTTTCACTTTTTTATCATACACATCAATTTCGCCGGTGAGTTTGCCTTTCAAAATACTAAATTCTAATCCAAGGTCAGCTTCATCGGTAGTTTCCCATCTTACATTTTTATCTACAAATCCCGCCACAATACTGCCATTGTTTATTACGGACCCATTAAATACATAGGGCTGTCCTGTATTTAATGTTACAAAACTGGAGCCTGTGGGTATATTATCATTTCCTAATCTTCCCCAACTACCCCGCAATTTAAGATTGTTGAATATGCTTTGATTTTGCATAAAACTTTCATTTGTAATAATCCAGCCAACACCTACAGATGGAGAATATGCGTAATTTTTATGAAAGATAGAAGTACCATCAGCCCTGAATGTAGCTGTTAAAAGATATTTTTTATCGTAGGTATAATTTACCCTTGCCAGATAAGATAAACGTGTTCTTTCATCGGCGGATGAATTATTTACCTGGGAGGCAGGATCTCCCTGGGAAAGATACCATAAGCTGGGATCGGATGGAACATCAGACCTGCTGGCAGTAGTACCCTGATTAAAAATCTTTTCAGCAGTAGTACCTGCCAAAAAAGTAATATCATTCTTATTAAATGTTTTCTGGAAAGTAGCTGTATTATCCCAAACCCATCGGTTATTACGATCTTCGGATATTGAAAGACTGCTTTTATCATTTTTTTGTGCACCTCCTGCCACTACAAATGTTGTAGTGTCATTTAAAAACTGGCTTGTATAAATTCTTCTATTGTTAAAGCCCAACTCAATGCCATAGCTTGATCGTAAGGTTAACCAGGTTACTGGTTTATATTCTATATATCCGGTACCCTGCAGGCGGTTTTCTAAATATTTATTATTATTATTTTCAATATCTAAAACCGGATTGCCTACATTTTGATAAGCAGAAGTATTACCATACCTGCCATTTATTTTTGAGGGAATAATTGGTGCGGCATGATAAGCATTATTATATGCCCCTCCAAGATTTACATCCTGAGTAGTTCCTGTGCTATAAGAAAGCAATGTATTTAACTTTAATTTATTTGATATTTTGTATTCATTATTAGAACGTAAAGTGAACCTTTTAAACTTGTTATTAATTACAATTCCTTCATCTGTAAGATAGCCTGCACTTAAAAAATAATTTATTTTATCACTCCCACCGGATATAGAAACATTGTGGTTCTGCTGAAATGCCCGGCGAAGAATTGTACCGAACCAATCTGTAGAAGTTGTAGTTAAAGATGGATCTACTAAAATTGAGCCGTTGCCAGTATTTACACTTGCTTCATTTATGTAGGTTGCATATTCAGTTGCATTTGCCATTTTTACAAGATGAGATGCCTCCCTTATCCCAACGGTAGCATCATAGCTGATAAGCATTTTACCGGTACGGCCTTTCTTTGTGGTAATTAAAATTACACCATTCGCAGCCCGAACACCATATATGGAAGCAGAGGAAGCATCCTTTAAAACCTCCAGGCTAATGATATCCGAAGAATTAATATTTCTTATATCATCAGTTATTACCCCATCCACAACATATAAAGGATCTGCTCCACCCAGAATACTACCGGTACCCCGTATCCGCACAATCGGGGCAGAGTTTGGAGATCCGGAACTAATGATTTGCACCCCGGCAACCTTACCTTGTATTGCTTGCGTAGCAGTAAGCACAGGCTGTTTGGCAATTTCACTCCCCTTAACACTTCCTATCGAACCGGTGACATCCCTTTTTCTTTGAGTACCATAACCCACTACAATTACCTGCTCTCCTGTTCTTACAAAAGGAACTAATTGTATATTTATTTCTGTACGCCCTCCCACCGTTACTTCCTTAGATTCATATCCCACATAGCTTATTACAAGCACTGCATTATCCGGAACATTTAAAAAATAAATTCCATTTTCATCTGTCGAAGTTCCATCATTAGCCCCTTTGATCTTTACACTTGCGCCCCGCAAGGCATTTCCATTTTCATCAGTTATTTTACCAGTCACTTTTGTATCTGTGCTTTCCTCGTCTGCCGTGGGTTTATATAAAACAACCAAGTCATTTTTCATCATTTTAAACCACAGGCCTGTGCCATTTAGAATTACATTCATCACCTGAGGCAAATCGGCTTGCTTAAAGATTGCATCCACGGTTTTCCCCGCAGGTAACAGGCCGTTATTATACACAAACCGGTAATCACTCTGGGCTTCCAGCATAGAAATAGCTCTGGTCAATTCTACATTTTTAAACTCCATAGTTATTTTGCTCTGGCTTTTTGCCTGTACCGATAGCTGTAGAATAAAAATCAGCATAACCGGGGAAATTAACTTCATGCTGTTTACAATTTTTTTTCTCAGTCCTTCAGTTAGATAGATGGAATATAATTTGGCAATGATCATGTTTACTATTTTAAAATTAAACAATTAAAATATCCTTTAGGAAATATTCTGAATTGAAGCAGGTGGGCGTTACCCTTGGTTTTAATTTGCAGTTTTTTATTAATGTATTTATTATCCCATATTTTTATTTTTAATAAATGATGATTGAATTATTTTCTTTTTTAAAGTCAAAATTGTAGGATAGCTGAAGGGCCTGCATTACCTGGACAAAACTTTCCTCTGTAAAGTTGCCCGTAAACTTTAAATTTTTTAATTTCTCTGCTCTTATTTCTATACTTAGCCCATACCAGCGCTGCAGGGTTGTTACTATAGACTGCAGGCTTTCATTTTTAAACATCAGCTTATTTTGTGTCCACCCAATTTCTTTAAAAATATTTTCTTTTTTATCTACACTCACCTGGTCTAAGGCTATTAAAGGAATATGTTCTACTGGCTTGATAGCACTACTGGCAGCTTGCTTTAAATCTGATTTAGATGGTTCTGCAATATTGGAAACGGTAATTTTTTCGCTGGGTTTCAGCATTATTTTTTCGTTAGTCCTGTTTGTTAGTGTTACTTCTATTGATCCTTTTATCAAAGTAGCTTCAGATACACTTTCGTTAGGGTAAGCTTTTACATTAAATACTGTACCAAGCACTTTTATGTCCATAGCTTTAGAGTGGATTATAAAGGGCTTTTGTTTGTTTTCTGTTACTTTAAAAAAAGCTTCTCCCACCAATGTTACTTCCCGTGTATTGCCTAAAAAATTATCGGGGTAGCTAAGTTTGCTATCGGCATTTAAAATTACCAAAGTGCCATCGGGCAGTTTTACCTGGCTTTTAGAGCCGGGCCGGGTACTGATATTATTCTCTGAAAAAATAGGTTTTTTTACTGGCTCTTTATTTTCCCTTACAATAAATATGAATAATCCTGCAACCACAATTATTACCATTAGAGTTGATAAGGCGGGGCTTTTTTTATAAATAGTCCAAAAATATTTTTTGCTCACTTCTTCTGCTGCCACAGGTTCTTCCTTACCAAAGAATGCCGGATCAATGGCTGCAAGTTTTGCTCTTAAGTTTGCAAGTATTTTTTCATCATCGGCTATCCTTACGGTTATATATTGTGAAAGCCCATCTGACAGGCTGTTGTAGATATCGTTATATTCTGGGTTATTGGCAAAAAGTATATTCAGCTCATGGCTTTCTTCAGTCGTAAATTCGCCCGCCAGCTTCTTTGAGATAAGAATATAAAACCTATTTTCGTCCATAATCAGCTTTGTACACCATTAAGACTGAAAAAAAAAGATTTACCCCCAAACAAAATTTACATTTATTTTAACGTGTGCTTAATAATTGTTCAGATGGAAATTAATACCGGCAAAAGCTAACTCTAATTAATGCAGGTGCCGGTTTTTAAAGCAGATGCTAATTTTTTTAAAGCTATGCCCATTTGGTTTTCTATTGTTTTGATAGAGAGATTCAGGAGTTTGGCAGCTTCATGATATTTAAGGCCATCTTCTTTTACCAGTTTAAAAACGGCTTTGCACTTTACCGGTAAATTATTAACAGCATTATTTAGTTTTTCTGATAACTCTTTTGCAGTCAGCAAATCATCGGCTTTGGATAAGTTGGAGTGAATTTGTGGGTCTTCTGCAAATTCTTCTATCCAGCAAACCCTATACTTTTTGGCTTTGTATAAATATGTTAGCGCCAGATTTTTTACTGCTACATACAAAAATACCCTGAGGTTATTTATCTGGCTGAGGGTGGATTTTTTTTTCCATAGTTGTACAAAAACATCTGATACAATTTCTTCGGCTATATGATTTGATTTAATAATGCGGTAGGCAAACTGGTGCAGGTCTTTGTAGAACATTAAATACAGTTGCTCAAATGCAGCAGTATTATTTTCTATTGCAACAAGCTGTTGTAATTCAAAAACAGTTTTATGTATGTTACTGTCTATACGCATTTTTAAAGCAACCGGTTATATATTATAAAGTTATGGCAAATAGTAATAAGCAGGAATAAATAAAATTTTCTTTTTATTTTTTCAAAATTTTGAAACATAATCAATAATTTTCTTCGGTATAGTTTATGTATTTTTGCAACATAAATACCCGGGGCTGACCGGTATTGACAGCATAGATCTTTGTAAGTGTAAGCATGTAGTGCGTTGCGTAACCAGCACTTAAATCTTAATACGAAAACTTCAAATGGCAATACTCAGTATGCCATGGCTGCTTAGTCGATAGACTGGCACCCATTAGGGCCGTTGAACAGGCTTGCCTGTTGCCATGTTCTTCCGCCGACTTAAAACAAAAACAGGATGCTGCAATGGAATGATGTGACCATTGTTTAAGACTCCCGATAGCTATCGGGACATCTAAGGATACAGTTGGTTGGTTAGGTTCCGGCTATATCCCTACAATTAATAACTAAATAAACATGTAGAAAGCTTACGGCGAATATGTTTGGACCAGGGTTCGATTCCCTGCAGCTCCACGACAATCAATACCCAATTATGCTAAAAGCCTGCAACCACTATGTTTGCGGGCTTTTTTGTTTTTAGAGGGTTATCAAAACATACATAAA
>JANLQE010000299.1:0-13329 GCA_031367625.1 Bacteroidota bacterium | reverse complement strand
TTCTTAAAATATCCAATAACACGGGGCTCAGGTTTACATAACGGTCTTTTTTACCTTTTGCCCGGGCTATAAATAGTTGCATTCGTTTGCTGTCAATATCTGCCATTTTAAGGTTTACAATTTCGCTTACCCTTAGCCCGGCACTATAAGCCGTAAACAACATGGCTTTGTGTTTTTTATTGGCTAAGGCATTAAAAAGCCTCTTGATTTCTGTTTCATTAAGCAACTTGGGTAATAGGATTGGTTTTTTTGGCCTTGGTATTTCCCAAAAAAATTTTTCACGGCCAAGCACCTGTTCAAAATAAAATTTTAATGCATTAAGCCTGCTGTGGGCAGTGTTTTCACTAATGCCTTTTGTTTCAATAGCATAAACCATATACCGTTTCAGGTCGGCAACGGTTAAGTCCTCAATACATCTGGTTTTAAGAATTTGTAATAACTGCATAAACTCATTTCGGTAGGTTTTTATGGTTGATGGGCTGTAGGCTTTTAATACCAGTAGCTGGGTAAATTGCTGTAGTGCATCTTTGTTTTGGTTACATAAAGCAGGTGTTGGTTTTACTGATAGTGCTGGTGCTGGTTCAGGGGCTTTTTTTACTTGCGGCACGGCAACCGGTTTGCCGGGGTAAGCCAGCGGCAAAACGGGTTTATTTTTTTTCTTTGCTGCAAGATATTTTTTTAAAGCATCAGTTTGTAAAATGGCTTTTCCGGTTAAGGCCTTTACAAAAACCTGGTAATTTACCTGGGCACAGGGCATCCACCAGCAGCTATGTGTACGGCTCCATTTTGCGCCGCCATTTTTTTGCATACAGGTATTAAGCGTGGCATTGGGAGTGCAATAAATGCCAATGCATTCTTTACCTCTGTGCTGCAGGGGTTGTAGGGTAATTGTTTCCATTTATAAATATAAAAAAATTAATATAAATTTCAGCAGATTATTATTTTGGCATACCCTGGCCTGAATATGCGCCTGTACCTGCTACAACTATGTATATGCAAAAAAATTTGTGCCGGCATTATGATGAAGCTGCTGAACTTTATAAAGCTGCCTTTATAAATGCTGCTATAAAAATATATTGCTGGGCCTTTAGCCCTGATAGCAGCGGTAGCTTTTGCTTTTTAGCAAAACTACAAGCGGATAGCAGGACCGCTGTTGATGGAAAAATAGCTGTTGCGCTTCGTAAAAAAAAATAATTTTATTGCTTCTGCTATTCGCTATTCTTCTATACTGTACCCTATGGGCTTGAAGGAATAATTGTTAGACATTTCTGCAGCGCAGGCCGTAATACCTACAATAAGATCTATGCGGGCCTGTATAATTATATAATCGCCGGCTTTACTTTTTGGTGGCTGCACTTCAATTTTTCCGGTAGTTGCATTTACCGTTACGTGCATAAAAATATTAAAGCTCACGGGTATATCATCTGCCGTAATGCCGTATTGTTTTAATGCTGTTGAAAGATTGCCGAGGCAGCCGTGGTGCGGTTGTGCATGGCCATAAATAATGCGGAAGGTATCTGCACTGCAGGGGGTAAGCAAAAAATCGTGGCGGCCCACCGTATCTTCTGTTATATTAAACATGATGTTGCTTCTGTTAGAATAAAACGGGTGGCCTTTGGTAAGAAAAATAGTTTCGGCATAGTCTATGGTTCGTCCGCTGCTGAGATATTCTGCTTTATCGTGCTGGTTAAAGCAGATAAAATCTGCTACCTGCTGCCCTTGTATATCGGTTACCCGTAGCCGCTGGCCTTTTTTTAAAATAAAAGCGGTGCCGGTTCTGGGGGCTATGATATTCATTTTGTGCATAGTTGGCAGTAAGGCTTTAAGGATGATTATTTTTTAAAGGGCATTGCCATTTTTCATCATACACCCGCCCGCTGTATTGATATACTTCTGATGCGTCTCCAAAATCGGTGAGCATGGGATTTACAGCGCCTGAGTAATTAATATCCCGCCTTCTTACCACGGCCTTCATCTTTTGATAACTTGCCGTAGTTTTCATTTTTACAAACTGCGCATGTGGATTAAACACCAGGGTTGGATACATAAACTGCCTTGCAGCCCTGCTGCTGGCGGGGTGCAGCGCCAGAATAAAAAACGCTTCTTCCATAAGGCTGAAGCTGTATGCCGGCGAGCGGGGATCATCTGCTACACGGCTATCGTGTTTATATTTTTTTGCATCAAGTGCGCTTAATGCCTGCAGGCGTTGCCACATCAATGTATCAAATAAATTTTCATTTATATTATCCGGCGCTGTAAAAATAATGGCAGCACTGTAAAAGCCTTTTGCTGCACTGCGGTAATGACGGGTAAAATTGTATAAAAACTTTAGAATGGCCCCGTCATGCGCCGGGCAGGCAAGATGTGGCGCTATCATTATTTTTATATTTTGCTTTGCTGCGGCATCTTTTGCTGCTACGCAGGGGTAGGTATTATTGCTGAGAAAAGTATGAAAACTGTTGATGACCGTTTGGTGCTGCTGATCCATAAACTGAAATACGGTGAATTATTTATATTGGTTGCTTTTTGAACTGTACAAATAAGATGCCGCCTGTGGTTGCTTTTAAAATGGTGTTTCTGCATCCAGCTTTTTCAACAGCCTGAAATTGGCTTTCCCTTTTTTTAAATAATCCCATCCACGCCGGAAGGGCCAGTGGGCAAAACCATGCCGGTGATTATACCGGGATATTTTGTACAGCATTTTCCAGTGATGCATAAAAATTTTATATGCCTGCCATAGCGTGTGGCCATTACCGTAAGCATGATGAGGTTCTGCACCACAGCCATTATATTCCAGAATGGCAAAATTTTTGCCCTGTTTTAAATCTTCTACTGATGCACATTTAATATCGTAGCGGCCATAATAAAAATGTTTTGTATAATGGCTGATACCGTCAAATACTTTTAAAAGCCGTTCATCTTTTTCGTGTGCCAGGCTTACCAACCTGCCGCCACGGCTAAGGTTTAGGGCATACGAGAGAAAATAGATTTCGCCAGCCGGCAAAATATTCTGCAGATGGCCTGCGTGTTTTGTCATCATTTCCTGCTGGCGAAAGCGTACAGCTTCGTAATTTATTATCAACTGCTGCAGGGTAAATTTTCCATTGCCTGTTACCTGCAAAAAGTCTTTTTTTAAAAAACCGCTGATGGTTCCCTGTTGCTCATTGGGCAGGCGGTAATAAAATACACTTACTTCCAGCGGGTACTGCACCAGCGTTTGTATAATATAATTTACGGGCATTTTTTGATGATATGCCTGCAGCTCTTCTGCATTATTAATACGGCGAAACATAAAGCCCATCATACCAGCATCGGGCTTTACGGCAAATGGATATTTAAAACCAGTTTGCTGCATCTGCAGTTCTGCAGCGGCAAATGATAATGCCGGGGAAATATATATGCTTTTTGGGAAACTGCCCGGTGGCAACTGCTCATACATCTCCCGTTTTGTTTCGCCTTCAAAACCGCCAAAGCATAGGGTGGGGTTGGAGGGGGTAAAAAACCACAGCGATCTTGCCCGCAGGCAATACCATGCCCACACGGGCATAATAGGAATATATTTGGCCATATAATGCCAGGTTTCCCAATGGGTAAGCTTATACAAAAATTTTTTAATTTTCATTTTATCAGGGCGAAAATTCAACAGCACGATTTTTCTTTTTTAAAATTACTGCCAGGTTATAAATGCTTTGCGGTGTTGCTGCTGTTTTGTAAATTTTAAATTAATAATGCGTTATCATTTGGGATAAAGTTTAACCCCCTAACCCCCTAAACCCCTAAACCCTAAACCTCTAACCCCTAAACCTCCACCCTTCACAATTTTACCAGCTTTATTATTTTGATATAAAAGTAAATGCTTTGGGGTGCATTTCAAATTAGCTATGCAGTGTGGCTGCAAAAAAGCCAACATACACTTTAGCAACCTGGTCTGACGGTCTCCGCCTGACCAACTCCTGAAAGAACAAAGGGTACTCTATTTAATATACGGACTTCATTTGCATAGTCTTTTTTATATCTGCGAATCGGGCGCATTTCAAATTGGCTACGCAGTGTAGCTGTAAAAAGGCCAACATACACTTTATTGATTTTAAATAATTGGGCAATGCTGTATATATAATTGTTGCAGCAGATTAAAGGGTTACCAACCTTAGTAAAGAAATTTTTAAGTGCAAATGAACATTTTAAAGTTTATCAACCTTTGCAACAATTTGTAATTTACCCATGCTTTGCTGTTGGGTAAAAAAAATTTATTATTTTTATTGATTAACTACATTGTGCAAGCATTTTATTATGGAAAAGTTACCGGCAAAATTATCAGGAGATGAAAAAGCAAACCTGCAGGTTTTTTATTACGATTTTGAGACCATTATGAACAGGAGTAAAATTGTACTGGAGCAATACGTAATAAGTTTTTTGCTGCAGGGATATAAAGAGGTAAATTTTGCAGATGCTGTTGTGAAGATTGATAATACAAAAGCATTAATGCTGGCACCGGGCAGTTGCCTTATGACGGAGAAAAGAATTGGTTCTGAAGATTATAAAAGCATACTTTTCTTTTTTTCCAAATCAAAACTCACCGACCTGTTGCTAAAAAAAGGATTGCTGTCCGGCACGGGTACAAAAAAAATTGCTGCCCCGCCCTGTTTTATTATGGAGCAGGATGCATTTATTAAAGTTTTTATCAACTCTTTATCGCTTCATTTTATGCTTGATAAAAATCTGTCGCAACAGTTATTAGAAGTTAAGTTTGAAGAAATAATGATTTACATTATTGATAAATACGGACAAAACTTTATAGCTTTTTTGCTTCACTCGCTGGAAGATGAAAATAATCTTTCCTTTAAAAATACTATTGAAGCCAATAAATATTCTACGCTTTCGGTAGAAGAAATTGCTTTTCTGTGTAACATGAGTATATCTACTTTTAAAAGGCATTTTGCAGAATCATTTAATGCAACCCCGGCCAATTGGTTTAAACAAAAAAGATTGCAAAGGGCAAAAACCCTGCTGCAGACCGGCAAGGCAAAACCTTCTGAACTGTTTAATGGCTCGGGTTATAAAAACCTTTCTCACTTTAGCACTGCCTATAAAACAACCTTTGGCAAAAGCCCCAGGCACAGCCTAACAGATTGAACTTTTTACGTAAGTTTTTGAACTGTTTTTTTGCTATCATCAGGGATTGATAGAATAGTATTGCATATTGATTTAAAAAATTAGTTTAATGGCTTGGTTGCAATGTCAAAAAGTATCGCCGGCGGGGCATGGTTTACATCAATATTTATTTACGTTGTATGCGCTTAAAACAAAATGCCAAGGTTTCTGCAGCAGCAGTTTTTTATTTAAATCAGCAGGTAATTGGTAAGGCATTTGTTGTAATTTATTATCAACATTAATTTTTATCACATAAAAAAATCATCATGGAAAAATTTGCATTATTAGCACGGGTAGAAGCTAAACCCGGTAAAGAAAATGAAGTACTTGCTTTTTTAAAAAGTGCATTGCCTTTGGCAGAAGCAGAACCCGGTACAGTAAGATGGTATGCGCTGCAGCTTGGCCCTTCTACCTTTGGTATATTTGATACTTTTGAAACCGAAGAGGGAAGACAGGCGCACCTTTCAGGAGAAATTGCCAAAGCGCTTATGGCAAATGCGGCTGAACTTTTAGCCAAAGATCCTGTTATAGAGAAAGTAGAATTATTAGCAATTAAATAAATAAAAAAAACAAAAAAAGATGAACATTACACTGGCACAGGCAGAAGCCGCAATAGTTGCCGCTAAATTAAAAGCAGTAGAATTAAATACCAAAATGAATATCTCCCTGGTAGATGCAGGCAGCAACCTTGTGGCCTTTGCCCGCATGGATGGGGCATGGATTGGCTCTGTTGATATTTCTTTTAAAAAAGCAAAAACCGCTGCATGGTTTACCATGGATACTGCGGCACTTAGCCCACTGGTTCAGCCAGGTGGGTCGCTGTACAACATCGAACATTCAAACGGCGGGTTAATTACTTTTCCCGGAGGTGTAATAATTAAGAATGCTGCAGGCGAAGTAATTGGGGCTATTGGTGTATCCGGCAGCAGTGTAGAAAACGATCATGCAGTTGCCACAGCAGGTGCAGCGGCATAATGTAAATCTCTATTTTTTAATTAATAAGAAGCGTACCGGTTGGTACGCTTCTTTGTTTTTATAATGTGATAACATTCAGCGTCTATTTTATTTCGGCCAGGGAAGCGCCAATAATTTTTAAATCGCTGCTGCGCTGTATGTAGGCAACTATGGCCATATTATTATTTGATGGCAGCGGTGAATCTTTAAAATTAATTTCTCCGTTTGCTGCAGCAGAAATGGAAATAAACTGGCGTACTACGTTTTCGTTTTTTAAAGTAATGCCGCCATTTTCGCCCCGCTTGATAGCGGTTGTTTCGCTAAGAGATACCAGGGCGAAATTTATTTTGCATCCCTCGTAATTACCATCAAGTGTAAATTTTACTGTAGGGGCATTATTATTTTGAACTGTTGCAGTAAGTGTTTTAAAAGCCGCGGTGGGCGTTGTGTTCAGCGATTTGCTGAGTGCATCTTTTAACGCTCTTTCGTTTGATCCAACAAATTCCCGGGTTCCGTTTACAATTATTTGCGGGGTATAAACACCATTTAAATTCAATGCAGATGCATATTCATTCTGGCGCTCAGAATATTTTTTATCGCTGAAGGGGTCAGTCCATCCCAGGCGGTTCCAGTAATCTACATGAAAGGATAGTGCAAAAATTTTGCGGCCATCTTTTTTTGCTTCGTTGATGGTTTCGGAAAGCAAATGATCGGCAGAGGGGCAGCTTGAACAGCCCTGCGAAGTAAACAATTCTATAACTGCTACTGGTTGAAACTGCGGTGTTTTTTTAAAACTTACTGCTGCAGTAATGATAACCAGCGTAAGTATTCCAATAATTATTTTTTTCATTTTAATTAATTTATATTATTTATAATTTGCTTTAAACTTTTTCTTAAATTCTATAAAGTCTGGTATAGACACATGCTGCACATACCCGCTTTCCGGGTGGTAATGAATGTATTCCTGGTGGTGCGCTTCAGCGGGGTAAAACTTTTTAAACGGTGTTACTTCGGTTACAATTTTACCGTTGTACTGCTTTGAATCTGTGAGTCGTTTTATTTCTGCCAGGATAATTTGTTTTTCTTTTTCATTTGCATAAAAGGCAACCGAACGGTATTGCGTACCTGCATCATTTCCCTGGCGGTTTAAGGTTGTTGGATCCTGGCTGGCAAAAAAGGCTTTTACTAATGTTTCGTAAGAGATTTTTGCAGGGTCGTAATAAACCTGAACAGCTTCTGCATGGCCCGTGGTGCCGGTACAAACTTTTTCGTAACCGGGATGGGTATCTGTTCCGCCTGAGTAACCTGAAACGGCATCCCGTACACCAACCAAACTTTGAAAAACAATTTCTGCATGCCAGAAGCAGCCTTCGCCAAAAGTGGCAACGGCTTCGTTAGCGGAAGGACTTTTTTTAGACCCAACCGCAAAATTAATATTATTGTTTTGAGATTGAGCGCAGGAACAAAAAGTGATGAGCGAAAAAATTACTACAAGGATTTTCATATAAATAATTTTTATTTTTTAGTTTGATTTAACGGGTGGTTTTCCGCCTTCGGCAACAAATATCAGGGCGGCAGAGTTCATACAATATCTTTTACCGGTTGGTGCAGGGCCATCATCAAATACATGCCCAAGATGCGAACCGCTTTTGCTGTCCACTACTTCCATACGGGTATCCCCATCGCCGTTATCTGTTACCAGGCGAACAGCATCCGGATTAATGCTTGCATAAAAACTGGGCCAGCCGGTACCGGAATTAAATTTTGCATCCGAGCTGAAAAGGGGCTGCAGGGTAGCGGCAGAATAATAGGTTCCTTTTTCGTAAAAGTGATCGTACTTTCCGCTGAATGCCCTCTCGGTTCCCTGCTGACGCAGAATGTAATATTGCTCTGCAGTTAATCTTGCTTTCCATTCTGCATCTGAAAGCTGCATGGGATAAACTGTTTGGCTGCCGGCAACAGGTGGGTTGGCAATTTTTTTGTTTTTGGATTGTGCATTGCTGCAACTGACAGTAAACAGGGCAATGGCAGCAAACACTAATAAATGTATTTTTTTCATTCGTATTTTTTTTAAATATTATTTTATTTAGCTATTTTTATCTGCTGTAAAATTATTTGAAAAGTATCACTAAACTGTCACGAAAGAATAGTGTTTTTGCAGGATCATTTTTCTGAAAGCTAAGTGTTGTGTACTACTTTTTTGGAGCCTTTCAATTACCGAACGAACAAAAATTTAATTGCATCCTGTTCCATTTTAAGGTAACTTTGTTTTTTACATATTTTGAATGGAACAAATTAGAGAATTAGTATTTTATCGACATTATTTTCAAGAATTTTACGCCAAACAAACTGAAAAAGTAAAAGGAAAAATAGATTTTGTTCTTTTTGTATTGACTCATACCGAACGTGTTCCAGAGAAATTTCTGAAACACTTTGAAGGACAAAAAAGTTTATATGAAATTAGAATTGAGGTTAGCAATAACATATTTCGAATCTTTTGCTGTTTTGACAAAGGCAAAATTGTAGTTCTCTTCAATGCGTTCCAAAAAAAGACGCAGAAAACTCCAAAGCCTGAAATTGAATTAGCCATTAAGCTTATAAATGAATACTTTGATAATAAATAATTATGACAACTAAAAAGAAAAATATAACCACTTTCGATGAACACCTTACTAAACAGTATGGTAAAAGAGGCACTGTAAAAAGAACTGAATTTGAAATAAAGGCTAAGGCATTTTTAATTGGGGAGGTTATAAAAGAAGAAAGGCAACTTGCTAAACTTACTCAGGAACAGTTAGCTGATAAAATAGGCGCCAAGAAAAGCTTTATCTCCCGAATTGAAAATGGGAAAAGCGATATTCAGCTTTCAACACTTTATAGATTGCTTGAATTTGGTCTTGGAAAAAAAGTAGAACTAAATGTATATTAATACAAACAGCGCACATTATCGGTTCGCCTTACCGGCAAAAAAAAATTAATAGCTGGTAAAAAGGGAAGCCGATAAGCGATAAATTTCATCATTTTTTTTTTCGCCTTAACGCCTTACCGGCAAAAACTCAGCTTTATTTACCGCCCTCATAAATTGGAAGCCGGAAAACAAATGAAGTTCCTGCATCTGCCTTGCTTATTAAATCAAGCGAGGAATTATGCAGGTCAAGAATTTTTTTTATGATAGCAAGTCCCAGGCCGGTGCTGTTTTTTAGGTCGGTAAAATTGTTGGCTTTGTAATAGCGCCCAAAAATCTGTTCCCGTTCATCTTCAGGAATGCCAACACCGGTGTCGGCAACTGTTACTTCAATATCCTGCTGATTCCTGCAGGTTTTTATCACTATTTTTCCGCCTTCAGGCGTAAATTTCATGGCATTGTCAATAAGATTTTGCATCACCCTTTCAATGAGGGAAACATCTGCATAAACAGGGGGTAATTCTTTTGATAAAAAAGTGGTAATAGAAATATTTTTATCCTTTGCCATCAATTGGTATTTGCTGCTGATATCATTTACCAGTTCACTGATAAAGAAAGATTCTTTTCGCGGTTTCACCTGGTTGGCCTCCAGCTTTGATAATTCAAAAAGCTCTGATACTAATTTTTCTAATTTGCCGGTGCTTTGTGAAATTGTATTTAAATAACGCTTACGTTCTGCATCGGTAAGCGTGTCTGCTTTTATCTGTAAGGTTTCAATGTAACCCTGTATGATGGAAATGGGCGTTCGCAAATCGTGAGAAACATTTGCAATCAATTCCCGCCTCAGTACTTCTACCTCTTTTAGTTTTTCAATATTTTTAGTTAAGATATCTGCCATTTCATTGAAGATATCAGCAACCTGGTTTACATCGCCTGCAGATTTTACTTTTACACGGGCCGTTAAATCTCCCTGCCTGAATTTTTGCATTACTTCAATAATACGGGTAAAATTATTGGTGATAACACGGATGATTATTAACCCCAACAGCAAAGTGGCCAGCAGGGTAAGTATGATGGCCCGTAAACCAACCTGCAATAAATAATTTTGTGTAAGACTTTTAGAAACAGCATCATACTCTTCGCTGGCGAGTACGATATAAATATATCCTGAGGGTACACCGCTGCTGATAACGGGCGCAACCGAAAATATTTTTTCAAGGCCGGGATGGCGTGGGTCGTTGCCGGTTACATATTCGTTTCCTTTTGTGATTATAAATTTTTCTACAGGCCCCAGATTGATTTTATCTAACACTATTTTTTTTTCGGGAGCATAAAAAGAAAGAATTTTTCCATTATTATCTAACAGGTAAACTTCCAGGCTTGGATTGATGGACATCACATGATTGAACATTTCTTCCATGGCATGATCATTCACTTTTCCATTGGTAAAAGGGGTGGAGTGTGCAGCAATATCTGCAGCAATATTTTTATTGAGCCGCTGATTTACTTCTTCAAAATACCGGCTGGAATAATGAACCGTTATATACACAAATGATAAACCGATAAACACCAGCAGCACAAAGAAAACGGATGAGATGCGCCAGAATAAATTGTTGAACCTGTTTTTTTGCATTGCTTTAAATTTCATCTGTAAAACGGTAACCAATTCCCCAGGTTGTTAAGATATATTGTGGTTTGTTCAGGTCCTTTTCAATTTTTGCCCTTAGCCGGTTGATGTGAGAATTAACCGTGTGTTCATACCCGCTGAATTCATACCCCCACACAATGCTCAGAAGATTTTGACGGGTATAACTTTTGCCGGGATTGGTAATGAATAAATGAAGTAAATCAAATTCTTTTGGGGTGAGTTCAATTTTATTTTTTCCTGACAATACTTTTCTTTTTTGCGGATCCAGAGTAAGTTCACCACAATAAATTATTTCATCAGAAACATCCAGGGCAGTTTTATTTATTTCTGTTCTGCGCAGTATTGCTTTTACACGGGCAATCAATTCACGTATGCTGAATGGTTTGGTGAGGTAATCATCAGCGCCGGTTTCCAGCCCTATAATTTTATCAATTTCTTCTGACCGGGCGGTAAGCATCATTACAGGAGTAGAAATTTTTTCTGCTCTCAGTTTTCTACAAACTTCAATTCCATCAATATCCGGAAGCGTAATGTCTAATATAATTAAATCAAAAGTTTTCTTCAGCGCATAGTTTATTCCGTCTTCTCCGTTATTTACCCTGGTAGTTGTGCAATGGATATCCTTAAGATGAATATCTACCAGTTCGCTGATATTTTCATCATCTTCAATCATCAATATATTTTTCATCTTACTTGCTGTATTTTTTTTAAACCGGCAAATGCCTGCATTAAAGGGACGGTATAAATTTACTGAAATCAAAATGAATCACTCCTGAAAATTTTAATAAAAGGGGCAGCGTTTGTTAACGTGCCCCAATAATACCACCCTGTACTTTTTTATGCAAACTCTCACTTACATTTTACTATGGCTCATTTCTTTTTTGTGCATTCTTTTCATTTCCCGCTTACTCATTTTTTTATGATCCATCATTTTTCCATCATCCATTTTTTTGTCCATCATTTTCCCGTCATCCATTTTGTGATCCATCTTTTTGTCCGCCATTTTTTTGTCTGCCATCTTGCTTTCCATTTTTTTATCCTCCATTTTAGAAGGGGCAGTTTGTGCAAAAACGCCCGATGCAAAAATTGTTACGATTGCTGTAATAAGAATTCTTTTCATTTTTTTAATTTTTAGTTGTTTAAAATATTATTTTTAATAGAACAAAGAAAAAAATAAAGTATGTAGAAAGTATCACGGAACAATAACATTTATGAAAAGATATTGTCGATGAATTTTAAGGAAGGATGCAACTGCTTTATATTATACCGCAGAAAAGTGCATTGGACTCTTTACTGTTTATAAGCGGTATCACAACACTAATCACTTCATTAATTCTGCACTTCCATACCGGTGGTTATACTTTTCACAATGAATCAGCGCATAACGGTATTGCGTAAAATCAGGCATACCGGGAATATCATAAACCTGGTTGCCGTTGGTAGATTTTAAATCGCCTAAAGAAATAAATCCTGAAGGAGCATCGGCTTTAGAAAGATAAACTTTAAGGTCGGGCCCATTGCTAGTCTGAAAATTAGTAAGCTTTAAAACATATTTATTATTCTCTAAGTATATCTGCGCCTGGCCAGATACATTTTGACCACCCTGGCTTATAAAGTTGCCTGAATATTGTAAAACGCTGGCAGCACTCACCATTTCATTAAGCGTTACAGTAGAAGTTTTTTTACAGCCGGTAGAAAATGAAATCAATAATACAGCAAACAGCAGTTGGTTAATTTTTCGTAATAGCATAAAATAGTTTTGATTTAAAAAAATTGTTACATACAATTTACGCAAATAGCCCGGCCAGCGTATATAAAAGAGATCACAAAAGTATAACGTTTTAGCGTTTTGATGGAAGCGGTCAAAAGTTTTACGGTAAAACAAAAAACAGGTTCGCAAAGAAAACTGTTTTCATAGATTATCTAAGTGTTGATTTGGGTAGAAGGTTAGAGGCTAATGAGTGGGATGATTTACAGGAGGCAAATTTTTTAAAGAATTAATTCAACGGTTGAAGCAATTGATCGAAAGATTTAGTAAAAGTAAGCCGGGCTTATTTTTTTAAAAATCACTATACTAACAACTGCAATTTTGCTAAGTTGTTCATCTTAATTAAACCCATTCAAAAGTTTAATCTCGTTCCTGTACAGTAAAATTTTACCATCGTTTTCTAATTGTTTCAGCAGGCGGGAAACCACCACTCTTGAAGTAGCCAGCTCGTCAGCTATAAGGTAATGCGAAGCTTTTATAACACTGGAGCCGGAAAGGTGCTGTTTCTCTTTTAAGTAACCAATCAGCCGTTCATCCAATTTATGAAAGGCAATACTTTCAATTGATTTCAGTAATTCTAAAAAGCGTTCATTAAAACTCTTTGATGAAAGCAAAATGCATTGATAATAATATTGATCTGGATTTCATATTCCATGCAAAGGTATCTAAAAGAATGTGGCACGTTACTGTTTTCATGGCTATCATGATAAGGATGTTTATTGGAAAATTACATATCTGTCACCGAAGAAACAGTAAATTAGTGCGGAAGTTTTTCTCTGAAATATCCATACACCCAGGTGCCTGCAACAGCACTCAGTAAAGTTACAGCAACAACCGTAGCACCTGTTCCTATTTGAGCAAACAGCGGGCCGGGGCATGCACCCGTGATGGCCCATCCTAAAC
>JANLQE010000285.1:0-34475 GCA_031367625.1 Bacteroidota bacterium | reverse complement strand
CTGCGGCTACAAAAAGATTGCAGGCGGGCGGCGTACAAATGCAGATAATTGTATGCTGCTGAAAGCCCCAAGCTTGTTTTTTATTTCTAAAATTTTTACAGTAAATTCGTAATAACTCATGCAGGCAACAGAAACCATATCCACCTATAACTTTAGCGAGGAAGAAGAAAAAAAAGAGATTCTCCGGCAATACAAAGCATTGCTGAGGGTATTAAAAACCAAGTTAAAACCTGGTGATAAAATACTGCTTCGGCGGGCTTTTGAAATAAGCGTGGAGGCACATAAAACTATGCGCCGCAAAAGCGGAGAACCTTATATTTTACATCCATTGGCTGTGGCTAAAATTTGTGTAGAAGAAATTGGCCTTGGTATCCGCAGTACTATCTGCGCCCTGCTTCACGACACTGTAGAAGATACCGATGTTAACTTAGATGATGTACAACGGGAGTTTGGCCCCGAGATAGCAAAAATTGTGGATGGGCTTACCAAGATATCCACTGTGCTGGATGCCAATATATCTCAACAGGCAGAAAATTTTAAAAAGATTTTATTAACGCTTACCGATGACCCACGGGTAATACTGATAAAACTTGCCGACCGCCTGCACAACATGCGTACCATGGACAGCATGAAGAGGGAGAAGCAATTAAAAATTTCTTCGGAAACAGTTTATGTGTATGCGCCGCTGGCACACCGCATGGGCCTCTACAATATAAAAACAGAAATGGAAGACCTGGCCATGAAGTATATGGAGCCGGATACCTACCGTTTTATTGCACAAAAATTACAGGATACCAAAAGAGAAAGAAGCCGTTACATCAACGATTTTATACGGCCTATAAAAGATAAATTAGAAAAAACAGGTTTTGATTTTGAGATACATGGAAGGCCCAAAAGCATTCATTCTATATGGAGTAAAATAAAAAAGAAAGGCGTAGCTTTTGAAGAAGTGTATGACCTGTTTGCCATCCGTATTATTGTAAATGCCCCGCCCGAAAAAGAAAAAGAAGATTGCTGGAAGGTTTACAGCATTATTACAGATGCTTACAACCCAAGCCCTGAGCGGCTTAGGGACTGGCTTAGTAATCCCAAGAGCAACGGCTACGAAGCGCTGCATACCACCGTAATGGGCCCGCTGGGCAAATGGGTAGAAGTGCAGATACGCACCAAACGTATGAATGAAATTGCAGAAAAAGGCCTGGCAGCGCATTGGAAATATAAAGAAGATACTTCTGATGAAGACCGGTTTGACAAATGGTTTCACCAGATAAGAGAAGCGCTTAGCAGCAACGACAGTAATTCTCTGGATTTTCTGCAGGATTTTAAAACCTCTTTTTTAACAGAAGAAATTTATGTTTACACGCCCAAGGGTGATGTGAAAATGTTGCCTGTTGGCGCATCGGCACTTGATTTTGCTTTTAGTGTACACACCGCCGTGGGTAGTAAATGTATTGGTGCCAAAGTAAATCATAAACTTGTGCCGATAAGCTATAAACTAAGAAGCGGCGACCAGATAGAAATTATTACCAGCGCCAAACAAAAGCCCAATGCAGAATGGCTGAACTTTGTAGTAACCAGCAAAGCAAAATCAAAAATAAAAGATACTTTAAAAGAAGAAAAAAGAACCATTGCAGAAGACGGAAAATATATTTTACAACGCAAGCTGGAAGGTATAGGCGCAGTAATGAGTGTGGCAAATATGGAAGAGCTTTGCCAATATTACAAAATACACAGCACCCTGGATTTACTGTATGAAATAGCCACTAAAAAATTAGATTTAAAAGAACTTAAAGAATTTACTGTACATGGTGAGAAACTGTTGCCGCCAAAAATTGTAAAGATTGTAGAAGTAAAACCAGAATACGACCCGGCATATAAACAGCCTGATAAAAAAGAAGCAGAGCTCATTATATTTGGCGAAAGCAGCGACCGCATTATGTACACCCTTGCCAACTGCTGTAAGCCTATACCCGGCGATGATGTGTTTGGTTTTGTTACAACAGGCGAAGGCTTAAAAATACACCGCACCACCTGCCCCAATGCAGCCAGGCTGCTGGCCAATTACGGGCATAGGGTGGTAAAAACAAAGTGGGCCAAAAACAAAGAAATTTCTTTTCTTACGGGTTTAAAAATTATTGGCCTGGATGATGTAGGCGTTATACATAAAATAACCAACCTCATCAGCGGCGAGTTAAGGGTAAATATTTCTGCAATGACCATTGAAGCAAAGGATGGCATATTTGAGGGCAATGTAAAAGTATTTGTTCACGATAAAGAAGAACTGGAAAATTTAGTAACCGAATTATTGGCATTACCCGGCATTGAAAGAGTGGACAGGTACGATACAGAGTAGGTTGCCCCTGCCCCAAAGCAGAACTGTTGATGAAAAGGGAAGTATATTATGTTTTTTTAAGCAACATTTAAATGAACCGCTTTTTTATAGATTAACAATTAGTTTACCATCAGGCATTGCTAATGCAATTAAAAAATATCATATTTGTAATTCAAAACTTAAAAAATAAAACTATGCAAGAATTAATAACCCGCCTTACTGAGAAAGCAGGCATAAGTCCAGATCAGGCAAATAAAGCCATTGATACAATTAAAGAATTTGCAAAGGAAAAATTTCCGATGATGTCCGGTGCAGTTGATAACCTGTTTGGGGAAAACACCTCTTCCGCCTCAACCATGCCTGCAGATGCAACTGCTGCAACAGGAGCAAGTATGTTTGATAAAATAAGTGATGTAATCCCCGGCGAAACAGGGCAAAAAGTAGAAGACTTTGCTAAAAATGCTGCACACAAAGCAGAAGATTTATTTGGCAGTGCTAAAGAAAAACTGAGCGGTTTTTTTGGAGGTAATAAAGAGGCATAAAAGTTTATAAAGTAAAAAGAGTAAAAAGTCATCGGCAGCGATGGCTTTTTTATTACCTGTTATTATGAAACTATTTGCAAATAGCATTAATAATTCATAAACTGAATTAACCCAAAATACATTTATCAATTACTTCAATACTTCCCTGCTGATCACTAATTTTTGTATTTCACTTGTTCCCTCACCAATGGTACATAATTTACTATCCCTAAAAAATTTTTCTACCGGAAAATCTTTTGTGTAACCGTAGCCGCCAAAAATCTGCACAGCATCTGTACTTATTTCTACAGCAATTTCACTGGCATAATATTTTGCCATAGCTGCCTCTTTGGTCATTGGCATTCCCTTTATTTTTAAATCGCATGCCTGATTTAGGAGTAATTCGGCACATTGTATTTTTGTAGCCATATCTGCAAGTTTAAAAGCAATGCCCTGAAAATTGGCAATCGGCTGATCAAACTGGTGCCTTTCTTTTGCATACTGCACCGAGGCTTCGTAAGCGCCTTTGGCAATACCAAGGCTTAATGCTGCTATGGAAATTCTGCCACCATCCAATACTTTCATAGATTGTTTAAACCCTGCTCCAATTTCTCCCATTCGTTGTTCGTCGGAAACGGTACAATTATCAAAAATCATTTCCGCAGTTTCGCTGGCACGCATACCAAGCTTGTTTTCTTTTTTTCCGGCATTAAAGCCTGCGGTATTACGCTCTACTATAAACGCAGTAGAATTGTTTTTTGCCCGTGGCTCGCCGGTGCGGCACACTACTACTGCTACATCGCCGCTTTTACCATGTGTTATCCAGCTTTTGGTGCCATTAATTATCCAGTTGTTGCCGTCTTTAACTGCGGTTGTTTTCATATTACCTGCATCGCTGCCGGTGTTGGGTTCAGTTAATCCCCATGCACCTAAAAGCTCTGCAGTTGCAAGTTTGGGTAAATATTTTTGTTTTTGTGCTTCGTTACCAAATGTCATAATATGACCCGTACATAAAGAATTATGTGCTGCCAGGGATAACCCGATAGAACCGCAAACTTTTGCTATTTCCTGTATCACTGCACTGTATTCAAAGTAACTAAGGCCTGTGCCGCCGTAAGCTTCCGGCACCAGTACGCCCATTAAACCCAGTTTACCCATTTGTTTAAAAATATGCAGGGGAAATTCCTGGCTTTCGTCCCACTCCATTAAGTGTGGTTTAATGTATTGCAGTGCAAAATCTTTTGCAGACTGGGCCACCTGCTGGGTAAGTTCTTCTTGTATAAAATTCATAACAGCATCAATCGTTTGAGGCTGCAAATTAAGGAATTTAAATACTAATGCCCGTTAGTTTATGTATTTTATTGTACTTCTAAATAAGGGGCAATTTTATTGAACAGTTCCTCATTTACGATCATTATTTTTTTAATATCCTCAATGTTTTTATAAGGCCCGTGCTGGTTACGGTATTGTACAATAAGATTTGCTAACTGGTATCTTATGTATGGGTGAACTTTCATTTCATCCGGCGTAGCCGAATTGATATTTATTCTTTTCACGCTTTCATTTGAAATTAATAAAAGGGCTTTTACTTTTTGAAATGTACTGTCTGGCAAACCAAAGGTTTCGGCCACCTGGTTCACAGAATGAAAGCCACCGAGTTTATCCCTGAAATTAATAATGCGCCTGGCATAAGCAGGCCCTATCCCCGGCAAAGAGAGATAAGCCAGTGAATCTCCCCCGTTAATATCTATTGGCTGAATTATTTTTTTATCATAAGTTTTCTTTTCATAAGCAGGGTAATTTTTATTTTCATATTGATTGGGATTATTTATCTGGATAATTTTTACGTAAGGCAATATTCTTTCTACCAGATCTGGCCGCAGGCCCCATATTTTTTTAATATCATCTGCCTGCCTGAACCTTCCTCCTTTGGATAAATATTTTTGAATACTGTTTGCAGTTTTTTCTTTTACGCCTAACCGCACCCATCCATCTACCGTTAATGTATTAGGGTCAAAATAAAATAATTGGCCTTTGGAAGGGTTATTAAAATCCTTTTCGTCAGAGGTATAATAATTTGGGTAATTATCATCATCAAAATTTTTTTTATAAAATTTTTTTGCGCTATCGGTTTTTAAAATGGTAAGCCTGTCAAGTTCTTTTGTATAATCAGCACCTATGGTGTTTTTTTCTTTAAAAATAAAGGGGTATAAAAATGGAATGAGCAGAAACAGGAGTACGGCTGCAAGAATTGCAAGAATACCGTTTCTTTCTTTACGGGTAAAATTCAAGTAATGGCGATTGTCTTTTTTTTGCATAGCTGGCTGGGCTTTACTAAAATAAATTTAAAACTAAAATTTTGCAATACTCACTAAAGGTATTTATTATAATTTCAGTTGTAAAGTATCAAAAGAAAGTTCTTTACCGGCAGGCAACACGCTGCTTACATCCTGGTGTTTGCCAAGCTGGTGGCTTATATGAGTAAAAAATGTTTGAGGAATTTTTAATTCGTCTGCTAAATCAATTGCTTCCTGCAGGCTGTAATGAGATATGTGTTTTTTGTGCCGCAAGGCATTTAAGACTAAAATTTTACTGCCTTTTATTTTTTCTTTTTCTACCTCTTCTATCCTGTTGGCATCGGTTATGTAAGTAAAATTGCCAAACCTAAAACCGAGCACCGGCATATTAAGATGCCACACTTTTATTGGTAATACAGGTATATCTCCAATTAAAAATATATCTTCCTTAATTTCATGCAAATTTACTTCGGGTATGCCGGGGTATTTGTGCTCAGCAAAAATATAATGAAATTCATTTTTTAAAGCCCGCTGTGTAAGTTCGTTGGCATAAACATTTACAGCAGCTTTATTAAAATAATTAAATCCTTTTATGTCATCCAACCCTGCAATATGATCCTTATGTGGATGGGTAAATAAAACTGCGTCCAATTTTTTTACACGCTCTCTAAGCATCTGGTATCTAAAGTCGGGCGTAGTATCTACAACGATAGTTGTGGTTGCACTTTTTATTAAAATACTGCTTCTAAGCCGCTTATCTTTTTTATCAGCAGAAGTACACACTTCACAATCGCAGGCAATCATAGGAATACCGCTGCTGGTACCGGTACCAAGAAAAGTTATTGTGAGAGGAGGGCATTGCATGATTATAAAAATGAGAACGCAAAAATAAGGATAACAAAGCCGTCCAAAGAAATGGATAATTAATAACTGAATAATTTACAAAATATTTTTACAACTATAAAAGATGTATAATCATCAGGTCAGTATTACTACCCGGTAATTACTGCTGTCTTTAATAATTCGGTATATAATTTCTGGCTCTCATGCGTAAGTGCATCAAAATTTATTTCAAGCTGGGGCATTAAATCTATCAGGGTGTTTATACGGCCTTCGGTTTGAAAAAATTTGTTTAGTACCACTACTTTTTTTTCCTGCAGAATGCAATAGCCACTTTGAAACGTACCTCTTTCGTAGCGGATCACATAGCCACTTTCTTCAATTATTTTTTCTATTTTATCTAAAGTGTGTTGTGTAAATTTCATACCCTAAATCCCTAAAGGAACTTTTTGAAGTTTATAATTGAATGCAAATTCTTTTAATAAAAGAAGATTTTAAAAAAACCTTCTCCACAATTTGTGGAATAAGATTTAAACCCTTAAAAATAATTATCCCGTAGCCCTTATTTAGAGAGCAGATTGGATTTTTTTACTTATTAGTCATTCTTATTACGGGTATTATCATTTCTTCCAGGCTTATGCCACCATGCTGAAAGGTATTGCGGTAATAATTTACAAAATGATTATAATTATTTGGATAGCATAAAAACAAATCGCCTTTGGCAAAAATAAAGGTAGAATTTACATTGGGCACCGGCAGGCCAGCTTCTCTCGGATCACGGAAAGCCAGTACATCTTTTGCTTCATAATTAAGATTGCGGCCATGCTTGTAACGCAGGTTGGCGGTGGTTTGTTTATCGCCAATAACTTTAGCTGGTGTTTTTACCCTTGTGGTACCATGGTCTGTGGCCACAATCAGCGTCATCTTTTTATCTGCCACTTTTTTTAGCGCCTGGTGCAATGGGCTATGTTCAAACCAGCTTTGGGTAATACTTCTGTAACTGGTTTCGTCTCCGGCCAGTTCTTTCAACACTTCCATTTCGGTACGTGCATGGCTTAGCATATCTATAAAATTGTAAACAATTACATTTAAATCATTGTCCATAAAATTATGCATATTATCTACCAGCTTTTGCCCGTCGTGGTTATTGGTAATTTTTGTGTAAGAAACTTTAAGGTCTGCTTTGCCCAGCTTTTTTAAATTTGCTCTCAAAAAATCTTCTTCAAATAAATTTTTGCCGCCTTCTTCATCATCGTTTTTCCATTCTTTAGCAAAAAGTCTTTCTATATCAATTGGCAACATGCCTGCAAAAATTGCATTTCGGGCATATTGGGTAGCAGTAGGCAAAATAGAATAAAATGTTTCTTCTTCCTGTATGCGGAAACTTTCTGCAAACATGGGCTGTATAGTTTTCCACTGATCAAAGCGTAAATTATCAATTAAAATAAAAAACAACGGCTTGCCTTTTTCAAGATGTGGAAACACTTTGTACTTTAAAAGTGTATGGCTCATTATTGGCCCATCATTACTTTTTGGCGATACCCATGATGCATAATTTTTAGAGATGAATTTAAAAAACTCTGTATTGGCCTCATGCTTTTGTGTTTGAAAAACTTCCTGCATTTCCGGGCTGTCGCTCTTTTTCATTTCCAGCTCCCAATACACTAATTTTTTATAAATATCCATCCATCCGTTGTAATCCAGGTTATCATTTAGGGTCATAAATAAACTGCGGAATTCCTGCTGGTAAGCAGAGGTGGTTTTTTCTGCTACCAGTCTTTTATTATCAATTAATTTTTTTAAGCTAAGCCATACCTGGTTTGGGTTTACGGGCTTTATCAAATAATCGCTTATCTGGCTCCCAATGGCTTCATCCATTAAATTTTCTGCTTCGTTTTTTGTTATTAATACAACCGGTAAATTATTATTTATCTCTTTTATCTGTTGCAGTGTTTGCAACCCGGTTATACCAGGCATACTTTCATCCAGCAGCACTACATCTACAATATTTGTTTTTACATATTCCACTGCATCAAAGCCATTGGTTTTGGTTTCTACTTCGTACCCTTTATTTTCTAAAAACATTATTTGCGATGTAAGGCTGTCTATCTCATCATCTACCCAAAGTATTTTTGCTAAACTCATATTTATTTTTTTATTCTTATCTCAATAATTAAACAGAGAAGATGATATTATTATTATTTTTTGACTGCTGTGTTTATATACCCAAAAAATGACTGCCCCTTCCGATTGGTACAAATTTAATTTTTTACACCTAAGCTTAGTAGCTTTACAGCACTTTGTACAACTTTTAACAAATGAAGGTAAAGCATACATGAAGATTATAAACAGTACAATTAAAGATACCGAAGCTATTTTTAAATTATACGATGCTGCAGTAGCTTATCAAAAAATAAAATTTAATAAGCATTGGCAGGCCATTGATGCAGGAATGGTAGAAAATGAAATACTGGAAAACAGGCAATGGAAAATAACAGACAGTGATGATAACATACTTTGCATTTTTGCAACAGCCGGCAACGACCCGTTTATATGGGAAGAAAAAGATGCAGACCCTTCCATTTATTTGCACCGCATTGCAACCAATCCACTTTTCAGAGGCAAAAATTATGTAATGGAAATAATACAATGGGCAAAAGTTTTTGGCAGGCAAAACAATAAAAAATTTATCCGTATGGATACCTGGGGCGATAATGAAAAACTAATAGAATATTATACCAGATGTGGATTTATTTTTGCAGGTATTACCACACCTGCAAAAACAGCATTATTACCAAAACATTACAGCGCCATTTCTTTAAGCCTGTTTGAAATAGAAATTTCAGCGGGCTAACTCAATATAATTTATAAAAAAATAAAATGCCATTTCATAAAATAATTAACGATCCGGTTTACGGTTTTATAACCATTGATGATGATCTCATTAATAAAATTATTTCGCATCCTTATTACCAAAGGCTGCGCCGTATTAATCAGATGGCGATGGCTTACCTGGTATATCCGGGTGCGGTGCATACAAGGCTGCACCACTCTTTGGGCGCTTACCATTTAATGTGTAATGCACTAAGTGAGTTAAAAAATAAAGGCATTGAAATAACCAAAGAAGAAGAGCAGGCTGCTAAAATTGCCATACTGTTACATGATATTGGCCACGGCCCATTTTCTCACGCATTAGAAAATGTACTTACAGAAGGTATGCACCACGAAGAAATTTCTTTGCTGCTGATAAAAGAATTAAACACACAGTTTGATGGCAAACTGCAAATGGCACTGGATATTTTTACAGACGTTTATGCAAAGAAATTTTTACATCAACTGATAAGCGGCCAGTTAGATGTGGACCGCATGGATTATCTTACCAGGGATAGTTTTTTTACCGGTGTAAATGAAGGCGCCATTGGTTACGACCGCATTTTAAAAATGCTTACGGTGCATAATGGCCAGTTGATGGTAGAAGAAAAAGGCATTTATTCTATAGAAAAATTTTTAGTGGCCCGCAGGCTTATGTACTGGCAGGTATATCTGCACAAAACAGTGTTAAGTGCCGAGCAAATGCTGCAACGGATTATTAAAAGAGCAAAATTTGTAAAGGCCGTCTGCCAGGAACCTTTAAATAGTTTTATTAATGAACAGCTTACTGGTATTACCTTACAGCAGTTTTGTGGCATTGATGATTACGATGTAGTAATGGCTATAAAAAGCTGGTGCAGCCATCCGGATATTGTGCTCTCTTCTTTATGCAAAGGAATTATTGACCGGCATTTATTGAAAGTAAAATATTTTTCAGCCCCTGTAGATGAAAAACTTCTGGCAGAAAAAAAGCAAGCCGTTATAAACAAATTAAATATAAGTGAGCAGGATGCAGATTGGCTGGTATTTACAGGAGAAGCCAGCAGCAGTACCTATAATTTTGAAGATGAACATATATATATTCTTTTTAAAGATGGCAGTGTAAAAGATATTTCTGAAGTAGATAACGCCCTTATTAATGAAAACCTTAAAGGCAAGGTTAAAAAATATTACATTTGTTCTTTAAGGTAGCTGTTAGCCATTGGTAAAATGAAAATGTATTATTATTACAGGATAATTTATTAAAGGCTAAGCTAAAGTTGTAAAAAAAATTATGCAGTTCAACGCAGCGCAAATAGCACTAATCATCAATGGCAAAGTGGAAGGCAATACAGAAACAACTGTAGCTTCTTTTGGAAAAATAGAAGAAGCCCAACAGGATCAGCTTGCTTTTTTAGCCAATCCAAAGTATGAAGATTTTTTGTACACTACAAGAGCATCTGTTATCATCGTAAATGATTCGCTGCAATTAAAGCAACCCGTAGCGGCTACCCTTATCCGTGTGCCCGATGCTTACAGCGCTTTTGCAGTCCTGCTTTCCAAATACCAGGAAATAAAAACGCAGCAGCTTACCGGCATTCAACAACCCGTTTACATACATGCCACTGCAAAAACCGGAGACAATGTTTTTATCGGCGCCTTTGCTTACCTGGGCGAAAATGTAATGATCGGTAATAATGTAAAAATTTTTCCGGGCACATATATCGGCAACAATGTTACTATTGGTGACCATACCATTATTCATGCAGGTGTAAAAATTTATCATGATTGTGTGGTTGGCAAAAATGTTTCCATACATGCTGGCACCATTATAGGCAGCGATGGTTTTGGCTATGCGCCACAGCAGGATGGCAGCCTGAAAAAAGTTCCTCAAATTGGTAATGTAATTATTGAAGACAATGTGGAAATAGGCGCCAATACTACAATAGACCGTGCCACTATTGGCAGCACGCTTATTAAATCAGGTGCAAAACTGGATAACCTTTTGCAGATTGCACACAATGTAGAAGTAGGTAACAACAGCGTTATTGCTGCACAAAGCGGTGTAAGTGGCAGCACAAAAATTGGTAACAATGTAATGATTGGTGGCCAGGCAGGCATTGTAGGCCATATAACCATAGCCGATGGAAGTAAAATAAATGCACAAAGCGGTGTAAGCAAATCTCTCAAAAAACCAAACTCTGCTGTAACAGGTTCCCCTGCTTATGATTATACTGCTGCTCTGCGCAGCCAGGCAATCAGCCGTAATTTACCGGAGTTAGAAAAAAGAATAAAAGAACTGGAAAGCCTCGTAAAGCAACTGACAGAAAAAAAGTAATTCTTTAAATTCTTATTCTATCTTTATTTTAATAGTCACTGATTATCTGATACTGAAAACCAACCAGAAACATCTTGAATTTTATAAAATATCTTTTATTCCTAACTTTATTTTTTTTCTCTGCAACGCTTTTTGCACAGTCTGTCTCTCTTACAGGTATTATACAGGATGCCCATACAAAAGAACCGGTAAGTTACGCCTCTGTTTATTTTCTAAAATCCGGCACAGGGAAAACCTCCGATAGTACAGGTAAATTTTCTTTTTATTTAAGCAACCCCATCAACGACACTTTGGTGATATCTTATGTGGGTTATGAAATCTACAAAGCACCAATCAACATTAAAGAGGGAGAAAAATCTATTACCATTTTAATGCAACGGGGCGGCCTGAATAATGCAGTAATTGTAAAAGCAAAATTTAATAAAGGCCTTTTTTTATGGAGAAAAATAATGAGCAAAAAAAAGCAGTATGACCGGTACAACCTGCCAAATTTTGCTTATGAAGCTTACAATAAACTGGAAGTGGATTTTAAAAAATTTAACCCGCAAAAATTAAAGAAAAATTTTTTACTGAAACAATTTGCTTTTATTTTTAATAACATTGACAGTACATCAGAAAAAGAGCCCTTTCTACCGGCATATCTTTTAGAAAGTGTAAGCGGTTATGCCTACCAGAAAAGTGCAAAAAAATATTTAGAAACTATAAAAGCCAGCAATACCAAGGGTTTTAATAACGAAAGTATCAGTAAAATGCTGGGCGTAATGAAACAGAATGTAAATGTTTATGGCAATTATGTGAATGTAATGGATAAAGATTTTATTGGCCCTTTTAATGATAATGCAGATAACTATTATAGTTTTTCGGTACCCGATACCCAGCTTATCAATGGCAAAAAAATATTTCATTTTCTATTCAGGCCAAAGCGTGCCGGCCAAAATACTTTTGAAGGCGATGCATGGGTAACTGCACAGACTTACCAGATACAAAAAATATCACTGTACCTGGCCAAAGATGCCAATGTAAATTTTATAGACCGCATCAGTATTTTTCAGGAATTTATTCCAATAAACGATAGTGTATATTTTTTAAGCAGGGATAAATTTTTTGCAGATTTCAGGGTGCTGGGTAAACAGTCATTAACCTTAACAGGCCGTAAATCTACCTCTTATAAAAACATTGTTATCAACAGCGATTCTATCACCAGGCTTTTTAAAGATCAATCTCAGGAAGAAGTTATAAAAATTACACCAGGTGTAAATAAATATACCGATTCCGGTTGGGCCAAACTGCGGCATGATACTTTATCTGCCAATGAAAAATCTATTTATACAACCATAGATAAACTGCTGAATATGCCTAAGTTTCAGCATTTACAAAGCAGGCTGAGATTTTTAGCCACCGGATATACTGATAACGGAAACGTGCAGTTTGGCCCTTGGTTTAATTGGGTAAGCAGCAATGCCTGGGAAGGCACCCGCATCCGTTTTGACCTGGGTACTAATACAGGTTTCAATAAAAAAATATACCTGCACGGCTATCTTGCTTATGGTACAAAAGATCAAAAACTAAAAGGGAAGGCAGAAGTTTACTGGCTGTTAAAGAAAACCGCAAACCGTTTCCGCCTGCATGCTTCCTATTCAAAAGATATAGATAATGGTATAAGCCAGATAGGCGATGTGAGCCAGGATAATATTTTCTCACTTGCCATACGTAAGCCTGGTATTACCAGAAAATTTATTGCGTTACAGGACACCCGTTTTGAAGTATTTAAAGAGCATGGTAAAGGGTTCTCAACCGAATTATTTTTGGTACACCGCAGCTACAGCCCATTACTGAATTTGCCATTCATCGCTTATGCCAAGGAAAAACCGCTAACCAATTTTGAAGTAGCGCTTCGGTTACGTTTTGCTTACCTGGAGCAGTTTGTAGAAGGAGATTTTTTTCGTTATACTTTAGGCAGCAAATACCCTATTGCAGAAGTTAAGGTGGCAAAAGGAATATCAGGAATATTTAAAAGCACTTATCACTATACAAAAATTTCAGCCTCTGTAAAAGATTATTTAAAAATATCACCCCTGGGTACTGTTTCGTATAAGGTTTATTCAGGCAAAATAAGTGGAGTGGTGCCTTTTACTTTTTTAGAAAATCATCCGGGTAATGATATTTATTATTATAATTCCAGTGCTTTTAATCTGATGACCCGTTTTGAATATTTAAGTGACCGGTATGCAGGTTTTAATCTGGAGCATAATGTTGGTTCAGGAATATTCAGGTTTACAAACTTCACCAGAAAATTAAAGTGGCGGCAATTCTGGAATATAAAAACACTTTGGGGTAGCCTGAATGATGAAAATGCTGCCCTAAATTATACCACAAATAATTTTAAAACCTTAAATGGTAAAACTTATATAGAGTTAGGCACCGGTATAGATAATATTTTAAAAATACTCAGGATCGATTTTGTATGGAGATTATCTCCCACCCCTTCGGCAGAAAATAAAGCAACTAATTTTGGCCTGTTTGGTAGTTTCCAGTTTCAGTTTTAAAAGCTGTATTTATTTCGTTTTACACAAAATGTATGCAACGTATATTTAAAATATCTTTGCACAAATTCCAAATTGCAATATGGATAAAAATTTTAATGAGGATAAACAACATACACTGGGTGGCCCTGTAAGTATTTCGGGTACAGGTTTACATACGGGTATTAATGTAGATATGACCTTAAAGCCCGCCAATGCTGGCTTCGGCTTCCAGTTTCAACGGGTAGATTTGCCCGGCTCCCCCGTTATAAAAGCTGATTGCGATTTGGTTACCGATACCTCCCGGGGTACTACACTGGAACAGGGCAATGTAAAAGTAAGTACGGTAGAGCATGTGTTGGCAGCGCTTGTGGGCATGGGTGTAGATAATTGCCTGATAGAAGTTAACGGCCCCGAAATACCTATTATTGACGGCAGCAGCAAACCTTTTATAGAAATTATAGACTCCATCGGCGTATCGGAGCAGGAAGCCGCAAAAGCATGGTACACCATTGATACCAATATTTCTTTTTATGATGAAAAGAAAAGGGTAGAAATGACTGCCCTGCCGGCTACCAATTATGAAATAACCACTCTTATAGATTTTAACAGCCCTGTGCTGGGTACACAACATGCAGGCCTTAAAAGCATGAAAGATTTTAGCGCAGAAATTGGCCCCTGCCGTACTTTCTGTTTTTTACACGAGCTGGAAATGCTCATTGATAATAATCTTATTAAAGGCGGCGATATTAATAATGCCATAGTAGTGGTAGATAAACCCGTAACCGAAGAAGAAATGGGCCGCCTGGCAAAAGCTTTTGGACGCACCAAAGTAGAAGTAAAAAGTGAAGGCTACCTCAATAACCTGGAGCTGCGTTTCCCCAACGAACCGGCACGGCATAAACTGCTGGATGTTATTGGCGATCTTGCTTTAATTGGCTATCCTATTAAAGCGCATATTATTGCCAACCGCCCCGGCCACAGCAGCAATGTAGAGTTTGCAAAAAAAATAAAACAATACATTAAAAAAAATAAACACACAAAAGGTATTCCTGTTTACGACCCCAACCAACAACCTGTTTATACCTTACAGCATATTGAAAAAACCTTACCCCACCGCTATCCTTTTTTATTGGTAGATAAGATTATAGAACTTTCAGATATACAGATTGTAGGTATAAAAAATGTAACCTTCAATGAATCTTTCTTTCAGGGTCATTTTCCCGGAAACCCGGTAATGCCAGGTGTTTTACAGGTAGAAGCCCTTGCACAAACAGGCGGCATATTGTGTATTAACGCCATGCCCAAAGGAGAGTACGATACTTATTTTATAAAAATAGATAATTGTAAGTTCAAGCAAAAAGTTGTGCCGGGCGATACAATGATTTTAAAAATGGAATTGATAGAACCTATCCGCAGGGGTATTTGTGTAATGCGTGGCAGCATTTATGTAGGTAATAAACTCTGTGCAGAGGGAGAGTTTACCGCTCAGTTGGTGAAGAGAAATTAAGAAAAATATGCAGATGTGCAAATAATAGAACAGGATTTTATGATGCTCACAAAAATTCATTATTCAACAATTTAAAAGATGCAAATATGCACATTTGCATATTAAACTCAAATGATCCATCCGCACACATACATACACCCAAACGCTAAGCTGGCTACCAATGTAAAAATTGATCCCTTCACCGTTATACATCAAAATGTAGAAATTGGAGAAGGCACCTGGATAGGAAGTAATGTTACTATTATGGAAGGTGCCCGTATCGGAAAAAATTGCCGCATTTTTCCGGGAGCAGTTATAGCCGCTATTCCGCAGGATTTAAAATATGAAGGTGAAAATACTACGGTAGAGATTGGCAACAACACTACCATCCGGGAGTTTGTAACCATCAACCGCGGCAGCAAAGATAAATGGACCACCAAGGTAGGCGACAACTGCCTCATTATGGCATATAGCCATATTGCCCACGATTGTGTGGTAGGTAATAACTGCATTATGAGTAACAATACACAAATGGCCGGGCATGTAGTTATGGGCGATAATGCAATACTGGCGGGCATGTGCGCCATACACCAGTTTGTACAGATAGGCCAGCACGCTTTTGTAAGCGGGGGCTCCTTAGTAAGCAAAGATGTGCCGCCTTACATTAAGGCGGGCCGTACACCACTTAGTTATGCCGGTGTAAATTCAGTAGGGCTAAAACGTAAAGGATTTTCTGTAAGCAGGATAAACCAGATACTGGATATTTACCGCATCATCTATAATAAAAATTTAAACACATCGCAGGCATTGCATTATATAGAAGAGGAACTACCGGCAACAGACGAACGGGATGAAATTGTAACTTTTATACAGGAAAGCGGGCGTGGTATTATCAAAAGATTTAGTAAAGGAAGTTATGATGATGAATAGAAGCCCCTCACCTATCCTCTCCCCAGGGGGGAGGGAAATGGAGAAGATTGAAGCAAAGAGACCCTTCTATCCCTGATCGGGATTATGTTTGTTTTTTTTGAAACCAACATTTGTTTTTTATCCCTATAGTTATCGGGATCATCGTGGAGTTCAGCCCATCAAATTAGCAGCATTTTATTTTTATAGAAAGTAAAATATTTTAGTAAATTTTCACTCTTCGTCTTAATGCCTTACCGGCAAATATATAATGCATATCACAGTAAGTAATCTTGGCAAGCGGTACAACAGGGAGTGGATATTCCGCCACTTTAGTTATGAATTTACGCCAGGTAAAAGTTATGCCATCACTGGCCCAAACGGCTCAGGAAAATCTACCCTGTTACAGGTAATTGCAGGTGCTGTTTTGCTCAGCGAAGGCAGTATGGAAATAAAAAATGCCGCAGTGGAAACTAATTACAAAAAAGTAATCCCAAACGAAAACATTTACCAACAGCTTTCTTTTGCAGCCCCTTATTTGGAACTGATAGAAGAAATGACCGCCGTAGAGTTACTAAATTTTCACAGCACGTTTAAACCGCTCACAAAATCCGTAGAATTTATTTTAGCAGAAGTATCCTTGCAGACGGCGGCAAATAAACAGATCCGGTATTTCAGCAGCGGTATGAAGCAACGGCTAAAGCTGGCACAGGCATTCTTCAGCAACACCAATATTTTATTACTGGATGAGCCTACCACTAATTTAGATGCAGATGGTATCAGCCTTTATCATAAGCTTATAAAAAATTATGCACAGCATAAATTAATAATGGTTAGCAGCAACGATAAACAGGAATATGATTTTTGTGAAGAGGTGATTGAGATTGGCAGGTATAAATAATTTACTTACTTCTGAAACCTTAAAATTATCCTACAAAGGCCTTGTTGCCTCAAAAATAATTACTGCATTTTGTGTAGTAATTCTTTCCACTTCTTCTACACTTATTTGCTTTATTTCTGCAATTTTTTTTGCAATAAGCCCCAGGTAACTGCTTTCATTTGTTTTTCCTCTGAATGGTACAGGGCTTAAGTAAGGAGCATCTGTTTCCAGCACCAAATATTTCATGTCAATATGTTTTAACACTTCATCAAGCCCTGAATTTTTATAAGTAACTACCCCACCGATACCCATGTAAAAACCGGTTTCAATAATTTGATTTGCTTCTTCTAATGTTCCCCCAAAGCAATGAAAAATGCCTTTTAGGCCTGTTGCAGAATATTTTTTTATAACATCAATCGTTTGCTGCAAAGCATTGCGGGTGTGCAGTACAAGCGGAATATCATATTGAAGTGCCCATTCAATCTGCTTTTCCAGGGCAATATATTGTTCCTTTATAAAGGTTTTATCCCAATAAAAATCAAGGCCGGTTTCTCCTATTGCTGCAAATTTTCTTTTAGTAAGCCATGCTTCAATCAGTGCTAATTCCTGACCGTAATTTTCCTTTACAGAGCATGGATGCAGGCCCATCATTGCATAGCAATTTCCGCTGAATTTCCGCTCTGTATCTATCATTGCAGCATGGGTGGTGCTATCTATTGCCGGCAAATAAAAAGCAGTAACGCCTGCTGTATTTGCCCGTTCTATCAGCTTGCCAATATCGCCTTCAAATGCTTCGCTGTAGAGGTGACAATGGGTATCTATCATTGGTAAAAAAATTTTGGTATAAACAGAAACAGTTGATTTTCATGACTTATCAAATCCATAGATTTTTAAGAAAAAAAAGTATTAAAAAGTTTTGATGTTTCAACTTCTGCACCGTACCTTGTTAAAAGTTTTCATAGGGTACGGATTAAAAACGGGCCAGGGTTTCTACCCAGGCCCATCTTTTTTTAGGCTCGGTTTCACAAAACAATTTTTTCAAACCTGTATCCTTCACCTGTAAAATAGTCTAACACTTTTGGCAATACATGTACTACAGAGGCTTTTGATTTTTCACTATCATGAAATACAACAATATCTCCCTGTTTAGCATTCAATATTACATTTTGCAAACACCCTTCGGGTGATAATGAAATATCAAAATCACCACTTAATATACTCCACATAATTGTTGTCATTTTAAATTTATCTCCTTTTAATTGCCTTTGCTGAAAAGAGGTTATTCTTCCGTACGGTGGCCGGTAAAGATTGCTGTCAATATAATTTTTAGCCAGAGCTATATTATCCAGATATAAACCATCATTAGTTTTCCAGCCATTTAAATGATTGTAGGTATGGTTGCCCACGGCATGGCCTTCTTCAATTATTCTTTTATATACTTCAGGATAGGCTACTACATTTTTTCCAATACAAAAAAAAGTAGCTTTCGCATTATATTTTTTAAGCTCATCCAGTACAAACCCGGTAACCCCGGGATGAGGGCCATCATCAAAACTTAGATAAATATTTTTTTCAGCGGTCGTGATTTCCCAAACCCTGCCCTTAAATAATTTTTTCATCCAGCCCGGTGTTTTTACAAAATAAAACATACTGCAAATTAAATTTTAAAAGCCATTAAATATCTTCTTTAAATTTTGGGGCTAATTCTTATTTTGAAATGCTAAAAAATATTTTCCTTAAATAATTATGTACTGATGATGTTTTTTTGAAATAAGGATTTATATTTTCAATCATTACCGGCAACTTATCTTTGCACCCGGAAAGAAAGATACTATGCAACAAAAAAAAGTAAGGGTACGTTTTGCACCCAGCCCCACAGGTGGCCTGCATTTAGGTGGTGTTCGCACTGCTTTATATAATTATTTATTTGCCAAAAAACTGGGCGGAGATTTTATTGTAAGAATAGAAGATACCGACCAGGCAAGGTTTGTGGCGGGTGCAGAAAAATATATTTTCGATTGCCTTGAGTGGTGCGGCCTGCAGCCCGATGAAAGCCCCCTGCATGGTGGTGATTATGGCCCTTACCGGCAAAGCGAAAGAAAACCACAGTACCTCATCTATGCAGAACAGTTAGTAAAAGGCGGCTTTGCCTATTATGCTTTTGATACACCGGAAGAACTGGAAAAAATGAGAAGCGATTTTAGAACTGTAGAAAACCCATCTCCTCAATATGACAGCAAAGTAAGGATGCAGATGAAAAATTCTTTAACCCTGCCGGCTGATGAAGTAAAAAAATTACTATCCGCAGGTACCCGCCATGTAGTGCGGATAAAAATGCCTGTTGATGAAATTATTTCTTTCACCGATTTAATACATGATGAAGTAAGGTTTGAATCGGCCCTGGTAGATGATAAAGTTTTACTGAAAGCAGATGGTATGCCTACTTATCATTTAGCTGTGGTAGCAGATGATTATTTAATGAAAATCACTCATGTATTTCGTGGCGAAGAATGGCTGAGCAGTACACCGGTACACGTGCTGTTGTGGAAATATTTATTTGGGTTGCAAAATATGCCGCAATGGGCTCACCTGCCACTGATACTGGGCCCCAGCGGAAAGCTGAGTAAACGGGATGGCGCTAAATATGGCTTTCCGGTTTTTGCCATGAACTGGACAGACCCTGAAAAAAATGATTCCGATAGCCATCAGGAGACAGAAGGATTTAAAGAAAAAGGATTTTTACCGGAAGCTTTTATAAACCTGCTGGCGGTGTTGGGATGGAATGATGGAACAGAACAGGAAATTTTTTCTTTAGATGAACTGATCCAGAAGTTTTCGATAGAAAGAGTGCATAAAGCCGGAGCGAAATTTGATTTTGAAAAAGCAAAGTGGTTTAATCATGAATGGATAAAGAAGATGACAGTTGACAGTTATAAGTTGTTGGTCAAAAAAATTTTTGTGGCAAATAATATTATTGTAGAAGATGAAGGATATTTTAATAAAGTGCTTAACCTTGTTAAAGACCGTTGCACATTGTTGCCAGACTTTTACGATCAGGCATCTTACTTTTTTAAAGCACCGGAAGCATGGGATACAAATGCAGTAAAGCCAAAATGGAATGAGGAAAAGGCAGTTTTTTTTGACCATTTTTGTAAAAAATTAAATGGAATCAGCAATTGGGAATTAGTAAACATAGAAAGGGAATTTAAGACTCTATCAACAGAAAAAAATATAAAACCAGGTGAGTTACAGTTACCGATGCGTATTATGCTTGTAGGTGCAAAATTTGGCCCTCCTGTTTTTGAAATTGCAGCCTTGATTGGCAAAGAAGAAACTATTGCCAGAATTGAAAAAGCATTGACTATTTTTAACGCATGAATATGAACAGACCCATCAGAGTGCTGGTAGCAAAAGTAGGCCTGGATGGCCACGACCGTGGCGCAAAAGTAATATCTACTGCATTACGGGATGCAGGTATGGAAGTAATTTATACCGGCCTGCGCCAAACTCCTGAAATGGTGGTGAATGCTGCATTACAGGAAGATGTAGATGCTATTGGAATAAGCATACTCAGCGGTGCGCACATGACGGTTTTTCCAAAAATCATGCAGTTGCTCAAAGAAAAAAACATGAATGATGTATTGCTTACCGGTGGTGGTATTATTCCCGAAGAAGATATAAATACCCTGAATGAAATGGGTGCCGGAAAATTATTTGCACCCGGTACTACTATGGCAGAAATTGCAGCCTATATAAAAGATTGGGTAACTACAAATCGAAACTTTTAACACAGGTAAAGCAACAGGTTGTGGAGATACCGGCAACGGCCAGCAACTACTAACTTTTAACCAATAATTATTAAGATGAACTATCAAACTTTGCTTTTTTCCATTGAAAATAATATCTGTACCATCACCATCAACCGCCCGGAAAAATTGAATGCGCTTAACAAACAGGTTTTTACAGATCTGGATAATGCGTTGGATGAAATAAATAATAATGCGGAGATAAAATCTGTAATTATTACCGGGGCCGGGCCAAAGGCATTTGTGGCCGGGGCAGATATTACAGAGTTTGCATCGCTAAATAAAGAAGAAGCAATGGTGTTGGCAAAAAGAGGACAGGATGTTTTTTTTAAAATAGAGAACAGTAAAAAACCGATTGTTGCTGCAGTAAATGGGTTTGCATTGGGCGGCGGTTGCGAACTGGCAATGGCTTGCCACTTCAGGCTTTGCAGCGAAAATGCAAAATTTGGCCAGCCCGAAGTAAATCTTGGATTGATACCCGGTTACGGCGGTACGCAGCGTTTAACCCAGCTCGTTGGTAAAGGCAAAAGCATGGAATTGCAAATGACTGCTCACCTTGTAGATGCTAATGAAGCCTTGCAACTCGGCCTGGTAAACCATGTAACCACAGCGGAAACTTTATTGGGCAACACAAAAGATATCCTCAAAATTATTCATGCAAAAGCACCGGTTGCTATTGCAAAAATTATTGAATGTATAAATATTGCTGTTGTAAGCGACAGCGCATATACCAATGGCAAAAGCGGATACGATAAAGAAGTAGAAGCATTTGGTGATTGTTTTAATACAGCAGATATGAAAGAGGGAACAAGTGCTTTCCTTGAAAAAAGGAAAGCCATATTTACCGGAAAATGATGACTGATTAATACCGGATAACTTTTACAAAACGCTTCATGTAATAATTATTCAGCGGTGTAATGGTTACGCTATTTTGTTTTCCCGAAGTGGAATGAATAAATTTTAAAGTATCATTGTTTTGTATTACAATGCCCATGTGGCCTACCATCCTTTCGGTGCTGTCTGTTCCCGTAAACAGAATCAGGTCCCCTCGTTTTGCCAAAGGCAGATCAATTGGGTGACCCACATTTGTAAAGTCTATTGAAGACCTCGGCACAGCAATATTAAAATGATTAAATACATACGTTATAAAACCTGAACAATCAAAACCTTCTGCAGGATTGGCAGATGCATATTTATAAGGAACGCCAATAAGTGTTTCAGCAAAATCCACCAGGCTGTCTATCCTGATATTTTTTATTTTCCCGGTTATATGGTTTTTAAAAACCGGCTTTAAAGAATCTGAATTTACAATGGAACTTATTATACTATCCTGTTGTAAAATTTCATCATCCTTTTTAGTTTCACTGTTGGCACAACCTAAATACAATAGCGTACAATAAGAGATTAGAAAAATTTTATGTAGCCTCATAAGTAAATAATATGATGTGCCGATTTTTGTTGAAGTTAGTAATAATTTTCTTTTACACTTATCTTTGCAACTCATAAATAAATCTTCCGGTTATGATGGAATATAGAATTGAAAAAGACACGATGGGCGAAGTAAAAGTACCTGCAGATGCCTATTATGGTGCACAAACCCAGCGTAGTATTGACAATTTTAAAATTGCACAGGATATTAACAGAATGCCAAAAGAAATTATAAAGGCATTTGCATGGTTAAAAAAAGCGGCGGCGCTTACCAATATGGATGCAGGCATATTACCAAAAGAAAAAGCCCTTTTGATAGGAAGGGTATGTGATGAAATACTGGCAGGAAAACTGGATGATTCTTTTCCTCTGGTAGTATGGCAAACCGGCAGTGGCACACAAAGCAATATGAATGTGAATGAAGTTATTGCTTATCGTGGTCATGTGCTGAATGGGGGAAACTTACAGGATAAAGAAAAATTTCTGCACCCCAATGATGATGTAAATAAAAGCCAAAGCAGCAACGATACTTTTCCAACAGCTATGCACATTGCTGCCTATAAAATTTTAATAGAAATTACTATTCCCGGCATTGAAAAATTAAGGGATACGCTTGCGGCAAAAAGCAAGTCTTTTATGCATGTAGTAAAAATAGGGCGTACGCATTTTATGGATGCTACACCACTTACCGTAGGGCAGGAATTTAGCGGCTACACGTCACAGTTAAACCATGGCTTAAAGGCCATTAAAAATACGTTGGCGCATTTAAGTGAGCTGGCATTGGGCGGCACTGCGGTGGGTACCGGTATTAATACGCCGGAGAATTATCCGGAGAATGTTGCCAGGCACATTGCAGCTTTAACAGGATTGCCTTTTGTAACTGCAGAAAACAAATTTGAGGCACTGGCAGCCCATGATGCCATTGTAGAAACGCATGGAGCATTAAAAACCACCGCTGTAAGTTTAATGAAAATTGCCAATGATATCCGTATGCTTTCATCGGGGCCACGAAGTGGCATTGGAGAAATTTTTATTCCGGATAATGAACCTGGCTCATCCATTATGCCTGGCAAAGTAAACCCTACACAATGCGAAGCGCTTACCATGATTGCTGCTCAGGTAATGGGCAATGATGTTACCATTGGCATTGCAGGCAGCAATGGGCATTTTGAATTAAATGTTTTTAAACCTGTGATGATTTTTAATTTTTTACACAGCGCAAGATTAATAGGCGATGGCTGTGTTTCATTCAATAATAAATGTGCAGAAGGTATTAAACCAATTGAAGAAAATATAAAAAAGCATGTTGACAATTCTCTGATGCTGGTAACGGCACTAAATACAAAAATTGGTTATTACAAAGCGGCAGAAATTGCACAGACAGCGCATAAAGAAGGAACAACTTTAAAAGAGATGGCTGTTAAACTGGGTTATACAACAGCAGAAGAATTTGATGAATGGGTAGTGCCCGGCAATATGGTTGGAAAAATATAAACAGAACAAAAAAACACTATTGCACCAGCACCTTAAATGAGCAGGCCGATGCAGCATATTGAGGTATAAGCACCGTTGTCTCAGCAACCTGGGGAGTTCCACTGCCTTGTATCGTTATGGTTTGCAAACCTCTTAATGTAAAATATACCCGACGCAGAAAACCTGATACCGTTAGCTGTGTTTGTAGAAAATGTATAAGACCGGGTGTAATAATATTTACACCTATAACTACCGTGTTTGGATTTAATTAAATTGAAATTTCTCACTCTCCTTCCCTTATCCAAAGAGAATCATCAGGGCCATAAAGCAATTCAAAAAAATATTGCAGATAATATTTCTACCGTAATACGGGTGCATAATTTAATACTTTTTTCGTTGATGGGTTCGCCCTGATTCTTGCAGAAATAAGGAAGTAAAAAATAAAACACAGCAATAATAAAAAGTACAGTTCTCCTAAGTTGAATATAAAAATCAAAAAATACTTAGTATTTATACCCAAAAATCAGCGTGTTTTACAAAAGTTCTCATACATATAATAATTTGTAACGAAGTACAAACCATTAAAGTATATGAATGCACTATTTATATTCATTTTAATGAAATATAATATCAATTGCTGTCGTTTATTAAGAGAACAATTTATTTAATACAAATCGTTTTGTTTATGTAAACCATTTGACTATGAAAAAAAATTTACAAGCAATTTATTTTATTGCCTGTTTTGTTTTAAGTTTTTTAATATTCAAAACTGCAAAAACGCAGGGAACCAGCCGGGTGGATATTGGTAAAAGTTTTGCTAATATGAGTAAGCTAAGTACCGGAGGTACTTTTAATCCTGGGGACACTGTTGAAATTCGTGTAACCATAGCCGTTATAAAACAGTTAACTTATACGGCCATAGACAGCGTACAGGTTTTTGATGTTGTACCCGCTAAAACCACTTATATACCAGGCAGCATGAGGGTTGCTACCAACCAGGGTATTACTTATAAAGGCCCTTTTACCGATGCAGCTGATTTTGATGAAGGTACTAATGCCGCCGGAAATATTACCATCAACCTTGGCAATGGAGCCAATGCAGTAAAAGGTGGCAGAATAAGATCCGATACCAGTAAGCCAAGCTTTTATAATTCACATTGTATTATGATGGCTTGTTACCGGGTAAAAATAAATGCCGGCGCCACTTATGGGGATACCATTTTTGTTGGCGGCTCCGTATTATATAAAATGATAACGCCCGCAACCGGATGGAAAACAGTTACATTTCCTGCTTATAAAATTTTATTATTTAAAAACAACGGTTACTGCAGCAATGGATCTGCTGTTAGCGCTGCGTCGGATTCTTTTGGTACTTTTGCCAGCGGCAGCGTGCAAAACAGAGCTTCCCCACTTGCTTTTTCTACTACTTATGTAAAAAATAATGTTACAACCAATTCCCCACAGGATTATTTTTATGCAATTGTAAACAACAGCAGTGCTGATGGCTTTACCAACCCGGCTTCTCCCATGCCTGAGTCGCCGGCACTGCATAGAGTTTTTGGGCTTTGGGATATTTGCGGCGACCATACAGGAGCAACCATTCCTGCTTCTGGCAATCCCCCGGCAGCACCTGGCACACGTAAAGGATATTTTGTAATGGTAAATGCAAGTTATAACACAGATATTGCTTACCAGGAAACCTTATCAAACCTGTGTCCCAATACTTATTATGAGTTCAGTGCATGGTTCCGTAACCTTTGCCCACGCTGCAGTTGCGATAGTAATGGAAGAGGAAGTGGCTCTGCTGGTTTTATTCCTTATCCCGGCAATGATTCAGCAGGCGTAAGGCCCAATCTTACTTTTGAAATTGATGGATTATCCTACTTCACTTCGGGTGATATAAAATACGACAGGGCCGCACCATGGAAACAATATGGCTTTACCTTTTTAACCAGGCCAGCACAAACCACGGCTAACTTTACCATAAGAAATAACTCACCGGGTGGTGGTGGAAACGATTGGGCAATAGATGATATTAAAGTAGCCCATTGCGGTCCTTCCTTACTAATGAATTACAACCCTGTTGTACTGGGTTGTGATGCTGCCCCGTTTACTGTAAAATTATCTGATACGGTTAGATGCATTTACAGCAATTATACATTTTTTCAATGGCAAAAAAGTAATGTTGGTGGCACAGTCTGGGCAAACATGACCGGCCCCGGAACTACCGGAACAGGCTCGCCTGTTTTAACTGCGGGGCAATATGAATATGTTACTAACCTGCCGCCCTTTTTAGCTTCCGCTGCAGATAGCGGTACCTATTACCGTGTGATAGTTGCTACTGCAGCAGCCAACCTCACCGGCAACTGCGCTTACAATGATGGCAGTGCCACTATGGTAAAAGTAGTTAATTGCGGAGCTATTTTAAATGGAAATTTTATCCAGTTTAAAGGCACACTCACCAATAATAAAACTTATTTAAGCTGGGCTGCAAATGGAGAACAAAATCTTAAATATTACGGTGTTGAAAAAAGCAGTGACGGAATAATTTTTGAAAAAACCGGCAGCGTAGATGCTAAAAATTTACCGGAAGCTTATTATAATTTTACCGATCCTGAAGTAGTAAATGGCACTGCCTGGTACCGGCTTAAAATGGTAAATGAAAACAGTCTGTTTAAATACAGCAACCTTGTTTTACTAAGCAGTGCTTTATCTTTTAATATAAAAAATATTGAAAATCCATTTGGTGATAAAATAAATATTGATGTAGTGGCCCCTGCTGACGGGCCTTTAAATATTGCATTATTCAACGATAAAGGCCAGATAGTAAAAAATATTTATCAAAACGTAAAAAAAGGGTATAGTAAAATATCAATAGACGAACTTGGTATTTTTAGCAGAGGCGTTTATTTTATATCTGCAACATTTAATAATGAAAATATAAAACGAAAACTGGTAAAGAATTAATAAAATAAAAACTATCTTTTTTTATTGTAACACAACGTTAGTGGAGCGTAAACAACCGTTTATTTTCATTTGTTTTTTTTATTCATACGCAGTGTCGCACAACTTTGATATCACTTATCTATTCTTTATAATCTCTGTTATTAAGCGTGAAATTATTTGCGCTGTTTCTCTATGCCCGTTAATAAATAATTATTTATGAAACCTGAGAAGCATCATCTACCAATGCTTTTGTTTCTACCGTATGTTCTATTACCTGAGTGTGGCGATGTTTAAAAAATCTTTTTTGAAATACAAGAATAGTAATAACACCGGTGCTGATAGAAGCATCTGCAATATTAAAAATGGGCCGGAAAAATATAAAATCTTCGCCGCCCCAAAAAGGGAACCAGGAGGGGAAATGACCTTCCAGTACCGGAAAATACAGCATGTCCACCACATTGCCATGTAAGAAAGAAGAATAGCCATGTTTTGCAAAGCTGGCTAACCCATTGTATCCGATGTATTCATTTTTTATCTGTGGGTCAAAAACCATTCCTTTGTCAAAAATCATCCCGTAAAAACAGGAGTCTATTAAATTACCCAAAGCTCCGGCATAGATAAGTGCTGCACAAATAATAAAGCCGGTATTATAGCGCTGCTTAATAATGCTGCCCAAATACCAGGTACCAAATACTACAGCGCCCATTCTAAAAACAGTAAGGGCAAGCTTGCCCCAGTTGCCGCCAAACTTCCAGCCATAAGCCATGCCGGGGTTTTCTACAAAATATAATTGAAACCAATTACCTGCAACATGATGAGCAGTATTTAAAGGAATAGAGGTTTTGATATAAATTTTCAGTAACTGGTCTGCAAGTACAACAAGACCGATGATGATAACTAAATGTATTTTTTTCATAATTAGAAGGGCAAAGATAAGTTTTTACCGATGAGAGAAAAATCATCTTATTGGTTAATATTTCTGACACCGGCAAAATTTTCATAATCTGAAAAATCGAATATGAAAGTGATTTTATTATAGTTTAAAGCTGCCTGTATAAACAAACATCGCTGATGTAACTATTCTTCAAAATAAACTCTCTTTACCCGCTGCGAAATACCGGTGAGGATTTCGTAGGGAATAGTATCAGCCCATTGTGCAAGCTCTGCAACAGGTAGCTGTTCGCCAAAAACAATTACATCGTCCCCTTCCTTTACATCTACCCCGGAAATATCCAGCATAATCATATCCATACACACATTACCAATTACCGGAACCAATTTTCCCTGCCCGGCTTTGCTGTTCCCCTCTGTACCGGAACTGGCGGGCAGGCGGCCATTCACCCACATTTTGCCTATACCATTACTCAGGCTGCGTGGGTAGCCATCTGCATAACCAATCCGTACGGTAGCAATAGTGCTGTTTTTTTCAGCAATGCCTTTGCGGCCGTACCCGATACTTTCTCCGGCTTTTATTTTTTTTATTTGTGAGATGGTAGTTTTTAATGTACTTACATTTTTTAACTGCTTCTGCATTATTTTATTTGCATCTACACCATACAAACCTATACCAAGGCGCACCATATCTAACTGTAAATTTTTATGCCGGTAAATGGCAGATGTGTTGGCAATATGTTTTAAAAAAGGATAGCTTATATTTTTTGCTATAACCGTACATGCTTTTAAAAATAAGGTTGCCTGTTGTTTAGTAAAGTCATCATGCACTTTATTATCGCTTGCTGCCAGATGCGAAAACACGGATTGTATTTTAAACTGCCCGGAAGATTTTAATTTAAAACACAACTCCTTTATTTGGGTAATTTCAAAACCCAGGCGGTGCATACCGGTATCCAGCTTTATGTGTACCGGATAATCTGTGATAGCGGATTGCTGTAAATAATTTTCAAAAGAATTTAAAATACCGAAGGAATACAACTCCGGCTCCAGGTTATATTGCACCAGCATATCAAAGGTGGCTTCCTCAGCATTCATAACCATTATGGGCAATACAATCCCTGCCTTACGCAATTCAATACCTTCATCGGCATAAGCAACAGCCAGATAATCTACTTTATGAAACTGTAATAAATTAGCAATTTCAAAACTCCCACTGCCGTAGCTGAATGCTTTTACCATTGCCATTATTTTTACGCCCGGTTTTAATTGTGCCTGATAGGTTTTTAAGTTATGCGTTACGGCATTTAAATTAATTTCTAAAACTGTTTGATGGCTTTTTTGTTCCAGCAAATGGCTTATCTGCTCAAATTCAAAAACCCTTGCACCTTTTAGTAAAATTGTTTCGTGGTAAAAATGCAGTGTGGAAAATTGTTTTATAAATTCTGCAGAGTCTTTAAAAAATATTTTATCGGGTATTGATACAAAGCAATCTTTATATTTAGAAATTTCTGAACCGATACCTATAAAACGGTTAATATTTTTTTGTTGTAAAATGCCGGCCACATCTGTATATAACTGCAGGTTGTTTTTGCCGCTCTGCAAAATATCACTGAGGATAACGGTTCGTTTTGAGTGCTGCTGTTGCTGCTGTAAAAAATCCAAAGCAATGGATAACGAAGTAATATCGGCGCTGTAGCTGTCGTTAATTACAGAACAGTTATTGATGCCCTCTTTTAATTCCAGCCGCATTTCTACAGGTTTTAACTGCAGCATACGTTCAGAAATAAGATCGTCATTTATCTGCAGATGCAACAGCGCACACCAGCAGGTAATGGCATTTTTTATTGCTGCATCATTGGTGAAGGGTATGGAAATACTTATTTTTCTACCGTTAAAAATTGCTTTAACTACTGTATTAAATGGCTGTACCTGTGTAGTAATTATGCGAAGGGTAGCTTCCCCATTTTCTCCCCAGGTAAATAAAAAAGCATTATTTTTTTGCTGCAGATTGAGTAGTGCTTCATCTATCATGGGTTCATCTTTACAATAGATGATAGTGGGTGCATGGACAAATAGATTTATTTTTTCTTTTATCTTTTGGGTGATGCTGTCAAATCCTTCTGCATGAGCCTCGCCAATATTTGTAAAAATTCCAATGCTGGGTTTAATTATTTTTTCCAGGCATTCCATTTCATTTTCCACAGAAATACCGGCTTCAAAAATGCCTAATGTATGAGAGGTGTTTATCTGCCACACGCTTAATGGTACACCAATTTGCGAGTTATAACTTTTGGGGCTGCGCACAATATTGTAATCGGTATGCAACAACTGGTACAGCCATTCTTTTACAATAGTTTTTCCATTGCTGCCGGTAATTCCAAAAACCGGGATAGTAAATTGATTACGGTGATGTGCAGTTAGTTTTTGAAGAGCATCCAGCACATTTTCTACAGTAATAATATTGGCACCGGCATAATCCTTTGGCAAAAAAATAAAAGAAGAATCAACAATAAAATTTCTTACCCCTTTATCATATAAGTCTTTAATGAAAGCAATGCCCTGGCGGCGGGGCCCGGATATTGCAAAAAATAATGTAGTATATGGAAATAATAATTTGCGGCTGTCAATTAACAGATGGCCGATATTTGCAGCAGCATCTTTATCTGATAAAAATTGCCCTCCAATTATTTTTTCTATTTCAGCAATTGTGTACATCTAAATTTTTTTAATACCCGGTTTATCATTCATTAAAATCCCTGGATACTTCCTTAGGTTTATGATACATAGAATAAAAAACAGAGCCGCCGATACAAGCCACTATCATGATAAGTGATACCCATACCGGTATATGTATCCATTTTTCTGCAAGCATTTTTGCCCCGATAAACAGCAATACAATTGCAATACCCTGCTGTAGATAACTAAACCTGGCGGCAGCGCCACGCAAAAGAAAAAATAAACTTCTAAGACCCAGTACTGCAAAAATATTGGAAGAATATATCAGTAGTTTATCATTAGGATCGGGTATAATAGAAAACACCGCCGGGATAGAATCTATTGCAAACACTATATCAATAAGCCCCAGCATTATTACTACCATCATTAATTTTGACAGGTAAATTTTGCCGTCTATTTTAATGAAAAAATTTCCATGCGGTTCTTTATTACTCGTTCGCAAAAATTTTTTCATAAATTTAAATGCCCAGTTATGTTCGGGATCAAATTCATTTTCTTCATCTGAAGAAAACATTTTAATACCGGTAAAAACCAGGAAGGCTCCGAAAACATACATGATCCAGTCAAACCTGGCAACCAATTCGCTACCCACTGCAATAAAAATTATTCTAAAAACAATAGCCATTAAAATGCCTAACAGTAATACACGGGAATAATTGGCTGGCTTTACTTTAAAGAAAGAAAAAATAATGATGAATACAAAAATATTATCAATAGAAAGTGACCATTCCAGCAGGTACGCAGATATATACTGTACTGCATCTGTTTTGCCACGCTCAAACCAGATAAAAGCACAAAATGCAAAAGATAATAATACCCAGAAAAAAGTTTGCACCAGTGCCATCTTTAAACTGATGACGGCATTTTTTTTGCTGAGTAATCCCAAATCCAGCAGCAGGGCTATTAAAATAACGCTGCTAAAAACAAGATATATCAATTGCGTTGTACTCATAAGATAATTATCAGGCTGCGTATTTTCTTTTGCGTGCCCATTGAAAAATAACCGCAAATAAAACTACCAGCAATATTGGTGCTGCAATATTTATCAATTGCCAAAAACTTTTTTCCTGCCTTACTTTTTTAGAATCAAGTAAACGAAGTGTATAGTCTTTTGATTTTGCTTCGCTGAGGCCGTTTTCGTTAATTAAGTAATCGAGGCAATTTTGTAAGAAATTTTTATTGGCAAATGGAAACTCTCTTTGTGTACCATACGTGTAAGCATTCATGCCCATTGGTATTGGCTGGTTTCCCTTTACCACAGCATTTAAAACAATATCGCCGTCTGCTACCACAATCATTTTATTAGGAGTAATACATTGAGATAAAAAATTGGCTCCATATTTCTGGAGTGTATCATTCATACTTTGCGAAAGCCTGTTGGCAAACAACGATCTGAATTTTCCTTCCAGCAAAACCGCCACCGGAATATTGGATGTTTTAAATTTATCATCCTCTGGTGCGTTTACATTTTCTTTTCCACTAATCAATGCAGGCGTACCAATTTTTCTTGCATTGGCAGATGAACTTAGCAGGATTGTTTTGGCAATTCCTTCTGCTTCTGAAGTATCTATTGAGTTTACAAATTTACCTGATACAAAACCAAGATTTTTATTAACCGGATGATTTGATTTTGATTCAAACAACGGAAAGTAATTCCACGGCAACAAATCAAACTGCCCATTACCGTTTACATCAAAGGGCAGATAATCGCATTGCAAATCCATTACTAAATCTGCATTGATGCGAACGCCATATCTAAATAACAGATCATTTAATTTTAAATCCCGGTCAAATGCAACTACTTCATTTTTTATTTTAAGGCTATCCATTTCTGCATTCAGCCTGTCTATAAACATTAATATTTTTCCACCGGCCATTACGTACTGATCCAATTTAAACTTTGCTTCATCAGTAAAGCCCTCGGTTGGTTTTACCATAATTACCACTTTAAATTCTTCCGGTATCAGTGGTTGGGTGTTAGGATCAAAAGTAAAAAGTTTATAATCAGTTTTTAAAGTATTCTCTATTAAATCATATACATTATAACCTGCAGGCTCGCCATTTCCTGTAAGGTATGCTAACACTGGTTTTTCTTTTTGCGTAATCTTTGTAATAGCATCGGCCATTTTATATTCAAGCAATGCTTCTGCGCTGTTTAACTCCTGAAAATTTATTAAGGGAGTTTTTCCCTCGTAAATTTTTACCGGAACAGTTTGATCTTTGTAATGAACAAGGGCTACCGGGTAAACAAATTGTTGCTGCTGCCCTTCTTTTACCTGTGAGGTAAGATTAATAGGATAAAGCCCCATGGCAGAGAGCGTATCGGCATATTTAACATCAGTTCCCGGTACTGCATCTTCAGGAGAAATAAAATTGTACTGTAATTTACTTCCGGCTATTTCTTTAAACTCCTGCAATAAATCTGCGGTAGAAGAAGAAAGTTTTTTAAAGCCGCTGGGGTAATTGCCTTTTAAAAAAACATCCACTGTAACAGGCTCATCTATTTTTTTTAATATTTTTTTTGTGGGGTTGCTAAGGGTAAATCTTTTTTCATTGGTGAGATCTATCCTGTTGTGCCATTGCGAAGCCGCCCAGTTTATGGCAATTAATATTACCAGTACAATGGGTAACCACGCTTTGCTGTTAAATATTTTTTCAGAAAATTTTTTCATGTTTTAATAACGCTATCACTAAAAAAGAATGGCAATTTTTATTTTTTATGCAGATTTTTTTCTGTTATCAATAAAGAAAGAAAAATAATACTGCCGAAATAAATTATATCCCTGCTATCTAATACGCCCCTGCTGATGCTGCGGTAATGAAAATCTATTCCCAGCATTTCTACATAATAACCGGCACTCCCCTGCAGCATTGGGAGTTTGCTGATGGCATTAAAGCCAAAATATAAAATTAGACATACAAATGCACTTATTAAAAAAGCTACTACGGCATTGCTGGTAAAGCTGCTGCAGCAAAGGCTTATAGCCGCAAATACTGCTGCCAGCAAAAAAAGCCCTGCATAGCTGCCGGCAATGCCACCGCTATCTATACTACCCGAAGTGCTTAAAGATTTTATGGTAATGATATAAATAAACGTGGGGACAATTACAAAAAGCAATACCAGTAAAACGGCTATATATTTACCCAACACAATTTGCCGGGAGCTTAAAGGTTTAGTTTTTAATATTTCAAATGTGCCTGCTTTAAATTCTTCGGATAATGAACGCATGGTAATAGCCGGAACCAGAAATAATAATACCCAGGGAGCCAGCTCAAAAAACTTATCAAGCGTTGCATAGCCGTACTCCAAAATACTGCTGTCTGGCAGCATAAAAAGAAAGATACCGTTTATTAAAAGAAACAGGATGATGGCAATATAGCCGGTAAGATTACTGAAAAACTGGTTTAGTTCTTTTTTACAGATGCTCCACATGATGGTTAAAATTGCTGCAATTTACTATTTATCAGGCTAATAGCAGGTTACCAACAAAATAGATTAAATATTTTTTTAAAACTGTGCAGCCAAACTTACCTATAAATTGTCATGTAATGAGAAAACAAAAAATCTTATTAAAATAATTACCCACTGAGCTTACAGGTTGCAGGTTTGACATTCAATCGTAGTTTATTAAATCTGTTCCCAAAAAGTTGTTTACCAAAACCAACTGATCACAATCCCCCGCTCTTGCGGGGGTATTTTTTTACCTCCTGTTATAATTTCAAATTCAGGCTATTTTTCTTTATCAGCATAGTTTCATTTTATTAATTTTTTGTGGATTATACCATCAACAGCATCTAATGAAAAACTAAGTATATGAAAAGAAAAATTTTAGTGTGCGCCGCTTGCTTTACTATTGCGGGCATATATGCTAATGCGCAAACCAAAAGTACCATTGCAGCTCCGCCACCACCTGCTCCGCCATTGGTGGTTTTAGCTCCGCCGCCTCCTCTACCACCACCGCCACCACCACCTGCTCCTCCTCCACCACCACTGGCTCCTTCTATGCCACCTGCTCCCCCTTATGGCAATTTAAAAGGAATAGCCATTATCAATAGCAACGGTTATGATATTTGCATACGTCATATTAAAGGAACAGATTTTGTTTTTGCAAAGAAGGATGGCAAAACGCAGAAAATAAAATTATCTACCTGGAATACCAGCAGAAAATATTATGAAAAGAAATATGGGCATTTACCGCCGCCTCCCCCACCCGAAG